>CAZTLE010000137.1:0-11105 GCA_964614415.1 uncultured Aureitalea sp.
TCCTATTTCGATCATATCCGGAAGTACCCGGTGATGGCATCCTCCAAGTGATTCGACACCCTCTATGGTGAGCAGGTTGGATCCTACTCCACTTATTTTCGCTCCCATGGCGTTGAGCATCTTACATAGCTGTTGCAAATAGGGCTCACAGGCAGCATTGTATATGGTAGTGGTCCCCTTAGCGAGAACGGCAGCCATAACGATATTTGCCGTTCCAGTAACCGATGCCTGATCAAGTAGCATATAGGTTCCGGTCAGTCCGTTAGGGGCTTCCACACCATAAAACCGTTCTTCCTTATTATATCTAAAGGTGGCTCCGAGGGTAATAAAACCTTCAAAATGCGTATCGAGTCGTCGTCGTCCTATTTTGTCGCCTCCGGGACGGGGAATGTATCCTTTTCCGAAACGGGCCAGCAACGGCCCTACGATCATGATAGAACCCCGAAGGGAACTCCCCTCTTTCTTAAAAAGTTCAGATTCGAGGTAGTCGAGATTCAGATCGTCTGACTTAAAAGAGTATTTGCCTTTGCCCAGTTTCTGAATCTTAACACCCAGATTACCCAGGATTCCGATCAGTTTATTGACATCGAGGATGTCCGGAATATTTTCAATAACGACCTCATCCGGCGTTAATAATACTGCGCAAAGAATTTGAAGTGCTTCATTCTTAGCTCCCTGTGGACGAATCTCCCCTTTGAGCTTGTGGCCTCCTTCAATTTGAAATGTACCCATGGACTGCCTGGAAGTGTTAGTTGCGTTTGCGGCCGCGGCTGCGACCTTTCTTGCTGTGTCTTTTTTTGTTCTTCAAAAGATCATGGGAATCGGAAAGATCTTCATTGCTGCCTTTCAGATTGATCTTCCCGCCGGACAATTCGAACAGATGTTCAAAAATGACAGAATCTTCCACAGTATCCTTGTTCCAACTGAGGAAGCATTTTTTCATGTGATTGGCTATGGTCATTACCAGACCATCCTTCATTTCACCGTCCTCCCAGCCATTGGCAACATCGATCATGCGTTTGATGTTGTTTCCATAGAAACGGTATTTAGGGTGGTTTTGCGGGTAATTAAGAGGTTCCGGACGCTCCATAAGCTCTTCCTTGGATGGCTTTTCAAAGGGAGAATCCACGTCCAATTTAAAATCGGAGATGATGAACAATTGATCCCAAAGCTTGTGCTGAAAATCGGAAACATCGCGCAGGTGAGGATTGAGATTCCCCATAACGGCGATGATACTTTGGGCGCACTTGTTTCGCTCTTCCCGGTCCTCAAGTGAAATGGCATGATCTACCATTTTTTGAATGTGACGTCCGTATTCGGGAATAATGAGCTTAGGACGCTCGGTATTATATTCTAAGTTGTCGATCAAAATATTGTTATTTTAAATTGGAAGGTAACCTTACTGAAGTAGTAACGCTACGCAAAATACTAAAATTATAAGGAAATGACTCCTTCCACCCGCGAAACTTGCACATATTTCTCGATCACGGCATCGGGAGATTCCATCGTTACCTTGATCGAAACGCTCGTATAAGTCCCCTTTGCCGAATCCCGGGTTTGAAAAACGGCATTCATCCTGTCGAAAACCGCCTCTATTTCGGCAATCTTACTGAGATCGGCGGGAACAATAAATTTATACAGGTACTCTGCCGGCCACGATGTATCCTCCTTCAATTGCTGTCGTAATCGCTCGTAAAATTCTCTGCTCTTCGCGTCTTGTTCCATTATCAAAAGTCAAAATATTGGTCGGGCAAAGATACGGTTTGGTGTCAATATTATTTACGTACTTTGTACAAAAAGTAACGGTTGAAAACGAAAAGAATTGTTATTTCGGGAGGACCCGGTTCCGGCAAGACCACGCTCATCGATCACCTGTCCGATCTCGGTTATGACTGCCTCCCCGAAATTTCCAGGGAAGTTACTTTGGAAGCACAGAAACAGGGAATTGCTCAGTTGTTCTTAACCGACCCCGTTCTTTTCAGTAAAAAACTCCTGTATGGTCGACTGGATCAGTTCCACGAAGGCCCTGAACACAACGCATCTTTTGTTTTTTACGACCGCGGTATGCCCGACGTTACCGCCTACATGGATTACCTGGGCACCGAATATTCGGACGAATTCGGTGAAATCTGCATGGCACATCGTTATGATGCCGTATTTCTACTTCCACCCTGGGAGGAAATCTACCAATCGGACAACGAGCGTTATGAGTCCTGGGAAGAAGCACAACGCATTTATACATATTTGTTGAACGGATATCGAAACTACAAATACGAACCCCATGTCGTTCCTGTAGGCACTATTCCTGAACGGGCTTCAGAAATTCTGAATAAACTGGACACCTTATTTTGACATCTCCTCTTGACATCCTAACCTCACATTGGGGCCATTTATCATTCAAACCCGGGCAGGAGGAGATCATTACATCCGTACTAAATGACAGAGATACGGTTGCCTTGCTACCTACAGGTGGTGGAAAGTCCATTTGCTTTCAGGTACCGGCACTGGCCCGCGACGGCATTTGTGTGGTTATCTCTCCCCTTGTGGCGCTAATGACCGATCAGGTAGCAAACTTAAGGACCCGGGGCATCAAAGCCATGGCCATAGTTGGTGGTACCTCAAGAGATGAAGTAAGGACGCTGCTGGACAACACGCTCTACGGAAATTATAAATTCCTGTATCTCTCCCCGGAGCGACTTCGTCAGGAAATGGTTCAGGATACGATTCGGCGTATGAAGATCACTCTATTCGCCGTGGATGAAGCGCACTGTATCTCACAATGGGGCAATGACTTTCGACCGTCGTATCGCGAGATCGCAGCTGTAAGAGACCTTCAACCGTTGGTCCCTATACTGGCACTTACGGCTTCGGCTACCCCGGAAGTCCTATCGGACGTTGTACAGCAACTAAAACTGGAGGAACCGATTATCTGCAGGAGCTCATTTGCCCGTCCCATGCTTTCCTACGAAGTGTATAAGGAAGACGATAAATTGTACAGGCTTCAGCAGTTATTCAAAGAACTTTCCGGTTCCGCTATCGTATATGCCCGAACCAGGAGTACCACCAAAGAGGTAAGTGAGCAACTCAACCATCTCGGTATTCGTAGCACTTATTATCACGGCGGCCTGGCGTCCGAAGACAAGAAGAAAAGACTGGAGGACTGGAAGAACGGACAGGTTTCGACCATGGTTGCCACCAACGCTTTTGGAATGGGCATAGACCATCCCAATGTCCGCTTTGTCGTCCACATACAGCTGCCGGAAAGTCTTGAGGGTTATTTTCAGGAGGCAGGCAGAGCGGGAAGAGATGATCAACCTGCGCGTTCGATTATTCTTTACAATGAATACGATAAAGTACTCGTAAAAAAACAGTTCATTGAATCACTACCTACGCCTGATGATCTTAAAGTGCTATACAGGCATCTGAACAACTATTTTCAAATCTCCTATGGCGAAGGTGAATTCAGTCGGCATGAGTTCGATTTCTCACACTTTTGCAAGGTATATGGATTGCCAATGGTACAGGCGTACAACGCGCTGAGTACTTTGGATCGATTAGGAGTGATCTCTCTTTCAAAGGAATTCGGTCGCACTTCCAAATTACGCTTCTTAATCGCTTCGGAAAAGCTACTCGCATACTTCGACAAACATTCGGGTATTTCGATCCTGGGAAAAATGTTGCTGCGTATTTATCCGGGCATTTACGATACCCTATTGCGTATTAACCTCAGGCAGGTATCCTCAAAGACTGGGAAATCTGTTAGGGAATGCATCGAATTGCTACGTCAAATGGAGCACGACGGGGTTGTGGAACTGGACCTGCAAACAACCGATGCCTCCATCACCTTCCTGGTTCCCAGGGAGGACCAGCGTACGCTCAATCCGCGTATGCCACAAGTGACACTATTGAATACCAAAAAGAGAGATCAGGTAGCTGCTGTTTTGAAGTATGTTGAGAACGAATCCGTTTGTCGCAGCGAACAATTGCTGAAATATTTTGGTGAAACGGATACCAAACCCTGCGGTGTTTGTTCGGTTTGCCGAAAAGAGGAGGCTACCACTCCTACCGGCACAGAAACAGCCTCTATTGCCGATGAAGTAACATCCCTGCTTGCTGATGGCCCCATGAGCTCGCGGGAAATTTCAGAAAAAACTACTTTTGCGGAATCGGACATCATTAACGTGCTAAGGCAACTGTTGGATGTAAAGAAAATAAGGCGTAAGTCGAACAACAAATTTGAACTGCTTTGAAGCAACCCTCAGACCTTCGAATCGTATTTATGGGAACTCCCGGCTTTGCCGTTGGGGTATTGGATCAATTGGTTGAGCACGGGTATAATATAGTTGGTGTGATCACGGCAATAGACAAACCGGCCGGTCGAGGGCGTAAGCTTCGGGAGTCGGCTGTCAAGACATATGCTCTTTCCAAAGGCCTGCATATACTGCAACCCCGAAACCTGAAAGACGCGGATTTCCTGTCCGATCTACAGTCCCTCAATGCCGATCTGCAAATTATCGTGGCCTTCCGTATGCTTCCCAGAGCGGTTTGGGACATGCCACGACTGGGTACATTCAATCTCCACGCATCTTTGCTACCCCAATACAGAGGAGCGGCCCCTATAAACTGGGCGATCATTAATGGGGAGCGCGAAACGGGTGTTACAACCTTCTTTATAGATGACAAGATCGATACGGGTGCTATTTTGCTCAAAAAGGCAATCTCCATCGAGGAAGGAGAAACGGCGGGTACACTTCACGACAAGCTCATGATAACCGGTGGTAAACTGGTTCTGGAAACCGTAGAGCTCATTGCCTCGGGAGAAGCGGTGGCTGTTCCTCAGGAAGAAGCAGGTCCGCTGCGGTCCGCCCCAAAACTAAATAACGACAACACCAGAATCGACTGGAGCGAAGATGTACATGTTATTGACGCGCTAATCCGGGGTTTGTCTCCCTATCCGGTTGCCTGGACCGAACTTCATCAGGACCAGGAAGTGCTTAAAGTAAAGGTATACCGCTGTACTGCCTTCAAGGAGACGCATGATCTTCCCGTGGGAAGTATTCTTACCTCGAGAAAAGAGATCAAAGTAGCGGCCGGAGACGGCTTTTTGAGATTGGATGAATTGCAACTGGCAGGCAGGCGAAAAATGGATGCAATTTCACTTCTAAACGGCTTTGCTTTTTCTGAAGGCGCCAAAATGTCGTGAACCCTTGTTATTACTGATTTCACGAAAAAGTAGGACAAACGACTCCTCTTTATTAACAAACCCTTCAAGTTATCAACAAAAACGGCGATTTGGCGCGCTATTACTTGCGTGAACCGATTATCCGGCTAAATTTGTAGAGCATTAATTGAAGTTTAACCAACAATTTAATTTAAAAAGTAAACTATGAACAAATCAGATTTAATCGACGGCATGGCTGAAGATGCTGGAATCACTAAAGCCGCCGCAAAAAAAGCATTAGAATCTTTCTTGGGTAACGTTGAGGGATCTCTTAAAAAAGGGAACCGCGTATCTCTTGTTGGTTTTGGTTCTTGGTCAGTTTCTAGAAGAGCTGCCCGCGAAGGAAGAAACCCTCAAACTGGAAAAACTATCAAAATTGCTGCTAAAAACGTTGTTAAGTTCAAGGCTGGAGCCGATCTGTCTAGCAGCGTAAACTAATCAGTACAAAATACTTGTAAAGTTTAACCCTGTCGGTCGACAGGGTTTTTTTATGGTCGGAATTTGCTGTCATCCAAATCACGGCTTGTTTATTCCATAATTAATACTTAGATTTAAATATCAAACCCGTACCATGATTACGCTCAAACCAACCAAAGGCGTTCTTCTCGTGGCTGAGCCCTCCATCATTGGCGATGTTTCTTTCAATCGTTCGGTGGTGCTGTTGGCAGAGCACAACGAGAATGGATCGGTTGGGTTTATTCTGAACAAACCTCTCGAGTATACCTTGCAGGACTTTATTCCTGAAGTCACTTCTCAGCTTACTGTTTATAATGGAGGCCCTGTAGAGCAGGACAATCTGTATTTCATTCACAGGGTGCCCGAACTTGTTCCCGACAGTGTGGAGATTTCCAACGGAATTTACTGGGGCGGCGACTTTGATGCCATTCTGGATTTGCTGAAAACGGATCAGCTCAACAAAGACCAAATTCGTTTCTTCCTTGGATATTCGGGTTGGGCGAGTGAACAATTGGATCAGGAACTTGAGGTCCATAGCTGGGTCGTAATCCCGAACCAGTACAAGAACGACATTATTGGAAAGTCCAATGATGACTTTTGGAAAGAAAAGATGATCGAGTTTGGCGGGGACTACCTACTGTGGTCCAATGCCCCGGAGAATCCGAATTATAACTAGCCTAACCGGGCCTTTGCATTAAGTTTTCCCAACAAGTCTTTCGCAACGCTATTGCCAAATTCTTTTTTGCGATACTTTGTTATGGGCTGTATTCCCGTAATAACGTTTGTAATAAATATCTCGTCGGCCTTCTGTAATTCGAATGGTGACACGGATGCTTCCTCAAAGAGATAATCAGGTACCTGTCCTATAATTGAAATAATCTGCTTCCGAAGTACCCCCTTAAGGCAACCGTCTTCCAAAGGAGGTGTTTTTAGGCGATCGCCTTTGACTAAAAAGATGTTTCCGTTCAATGCTTCAACGACCTGTTTCTTTTCGTTCAGTAACAGGCAGTTCTCGTATCCATTCTCTTCAGCGTAGATACTTCCCAGGACATTAATGAGTTTCCCGTTTGTTTTCAAGGTCGACAAGAGCCCGGAGTTCACATAGTGATCTTTAAACAATTCTACCTCATACGGGTCTTCATTCAGAACATAGAAGGGTTGGGATAACGGTTCGGCTATAATCACATAATCAACATCCCTGGAAGCCGGTCGGTATTTTCCACCTTCTTTGCGCCAAACCAGTACTTTTACCCTCCATGTAGTCCCCTCTCCTTGCGCCTGGATGGTGTCCATTATTTGTTGTTCCAGGAACTCCATAGTGAATGACATGGGTATCTCCATTCGAAGTATGCGCATAGAACTCATAAGACGGAAGTAATGATCTTCCCAAAACAGTATTTTCCCTGCTGAAACCTTGATGGTTTCGAACACCGCATCACCGTAATGAAGTCCCCGGTTTCCCCAGGGCTGGGATGCTTCCGATTGATTGAGAAGTGTACCGTTGAAATTGATCATAAAAAAACCGTCTTGTTTTGAATAAGACGGCGCAAAGATAGGACATATTTTACTCGGGAATCAGGTACTTCCCAGTATTTGTTTTAAGTCGGAAATCATATTATCCCACAACATCTTGCCTTCTTCAATTTCATCTTCTTCGGCGAAATCCGTTACCATCAACGAAACATCCTTGGTAATCTCGTCCACCTGTATGCGGAGTTCAAAATAATAGTCGGTCCCTTCGTCTTCCACCCATCTGAACTTGATGCGTTCGCCGTTTTTCTTACCCAACAGCTTGGCCTTTTCTTCACTTTCGGACCAAATGAACGTAAAGAATTCACCTCTTGAGTTTACGTTATCGGCATACCATTCGGACATACCGGACGGGGTTGAGATGTATTGATATAGAAGTGAGGGAGAAACGTGAATGGGAAATTCCATTTCGTATTTAACCTTGTCGACCATAGTTCTCGTTAGTTGGATGCTCAATATAGATAATAAATTATTAATGGGAAAGCGGAACAAAAAAAATTGGACGGAATCTTTATACTGCACTATCTGCAATAATTTTATGCGGTTTCTTTGCGCTGGTTTAATTTGTTTTTATCTTTGCCCCCGCCTTCGTAATACGCCGTAGGCGATTGCTTCGGCGGGCGTAGGCCCTCAGCGAAAACAAAATAATGGCGTGGTAGCTCAGGTGGTTAGAGCGTCGGATTCATAACCCGGAGGTCGGGAGTTCAAGTCTCCCCCACGCTACATCAAAAACCCAATGCAATTGCATTGGGTTTTCTATTTCTACGAACCGAAGTGTACTTCGAAGTGAGCAAGAAATAGAAAATTCAAATAACACGGAGTGTTATGGGTTTTTGATATAAGCATCCACAAAAAGACTCACCGAGCGAATGTGAGGTAATTCTCCACTCTGCCTTATGATCTACATATCACACCCTGGGCAAGTCATTATCATCTTTTAACGGCAACTGAGAATCGCCCGTTAGGAATACATCCGCATAATGTGCAGCCTGTCGACCCTCAGAAATGGCCCAAACAATAAGCGACTGCCCTCTCCTCATGTCTCCGGCAGCAAAGACACCCCGCACTGAGGTCGCAAAACGACTATCGGTCTTTACATTAGAACGCTGATCGGTAGCCAATTCAAACTGATCAACCAGTGTGGACTCAGGTCCTGTAAAGCCCAAAGCCAGTAATACCAAATCACATTCCCAATGTTTTTCGGTACCCGGTACCTCCACCAGAGTAGGCGGCTTTCCTTCCTCCTTCTGCCATTCCACGTTTACGGTGATCAATCCTTTGAGATTGCCATGACCATCCGACAGGAACTCTTTGGTCGATATACTGAATACCCGTTCTCCCCCCTCTTTATGTGATGAACTTGTACGCAATCGCATTGGCCAATAGGGCCAGGGTTGGTGCGATGGTCTGCTCGCCCCGGGTTTATTCAGAATCTCAAAATTTATTACTGAAGCTGCCCCCTGCCTGTGGGAGGTTCCAATACAATCCGATCCGGTGTCACCACCACCTATTACGATCACTTTCTTTCCCTTTGCGGAAATCGGGCTTTCAAAATGACTAACTCCATCGTTAATACGATTGCTCTGCGAAAGGAACTCCATGGCCTGGTGAACCCCTTTAAGGTCAATACCCGGAATGGGTATGGAGCGGGCTTTGGTCGCCCCTGCGCATAGGAGTACAGCATCGAAATCGGAATAGATTGTTTCGGCCTCCACAGTGACACCCACGTGCACCCCGGTTTGAAACTCGATACCTTCTTCTTCCAGTAGCTTCAGCCGGCGGTCGATGATATGTTTCTCCATTTTGAAATCAGGAATTCCATAGCGTAACAGTCCCCCTATCTTTTCATCCCGCTCAAAGACCGTCACCCAATGGCCTGCCCTGTTCAGTTGTTGAGCCGCCGCCAGCCCTGCAGGCCCGGAACCGATTACGGCCACTTTAAAACCACTGCGCTTTTCAGGTGGAATGGGCTTGATCCAATTGTTCTTAAAGGCCTCCTCAACGATACGTTTTTCAATGTTCTCGATACTTACGGGATCTTCATTGATTCCCAGGACACAGGCTTCTTCACAAGGTGCGGGACATAACCGCCCTGTGAACTCCGGAAAGTTATTCGTGGCATGCAAGATGGCCGCGGCCTCTTTCCATTTGCCCTGATACACCATATCGTTGAAATCCGGGATAAGGTTCCCCAGAGGACAACCGCTGTGGCAAAATGGAATTCCACAATCCATACAACGCGCCGCCTGATCCTTCATTCTCTTTTTTGGCAAGGGAACGGTGAACTCTTTGTAATTCTTTATTCTTTCAGCAACGGGAAGATACGATTCGTCTTCGCGCTTAAACTCGAGAAATCCAGTCGTTTTACCCATGTTGTGTTTGTTTTAAAAGCTGTTCTTCTTCAAGACGTAATAATGCCATGCGATATTCTTCAGGAAGTACACGGATGAATTTGGGCAAGTAGGATTCCCAGCCGCCCAGTATTTTTTCTGCTATCCGGCTTTGAGTAGCGTTGTAATGACGTTCTACGAGATCTTTGAGTTCCTTTTGATGCTCTTTCTCCAGCACCTTATCCAAATTAAGGTGTGTCCCGTTGCACCGACTTTTGAACTTACCGTCTGCATCCAGGACATAGGCGGTCCCTCCACTCATCCCGGCTCCAAAGTTCCGTCCCGTTTTTCCAAGTATGACTGCCACGCCACCGGTCATGTATTCACATCCATGGTCTCCTATGCCCTCCACTATGGCAGTTGCACCGGAATTCCGGACACAAAAACGCTCACCGACCTTACCATTGATATAGACCTCTCCTGAAGTAGCGCCATATAAAATGACATTTCCGCTGATTATATTCTCTTCGGGAACCAGTGTTGACTTCTCCGGAACTTTTATGATAATCTTCGCTCCGGAAAGTCCTTTCCCCAAATAATCATTGGTATTCCCGTTGACCCTCATGACAAGCCCACGCGTTGCAAATGCTCCGAAACTCTGTCCTGCAGAACCGGTAAAACTTAGTATCAATGTCTGATCCGGCAGGCCTTGAGCCCCGTAAATTTTTGAAATCTCATTGCTCAACAACGCACCCACGGCGCGGTCACGATTGGTAATATCTAAATCCAGGTAGGTTTTCTCTTTTCTGAATAAGGCTGGATGTGCCTGCTGGATAATTTTAAAGTCGAGATGTGTTTCCAGTCCGTGATCCTGTTTTTGAGTTTGAAATCTGTCTACGTCTTTTTCCGTTCGAATCTCATGAAGAACAGGAGACAGGTCAATCCCTGATGCCTTGTAATGATCGATCGCCATATTTCTATTGAGCTTTGAAACCTGTCCGACCATCTCGTTCACAGTCCTGAAACCTAGTTGCGCCATGATCTCTCGCAACTCCTGGGCAACGAAATACATATAGTTCACCACATGTTCCGGTTTGCCTTCAAACTTCTTTCTTAACTCCGGATTCTGAGTCGCTATACCCACGGGGCAAGTGTTGAGGTGACAAACACGCATCATAATACACCCGGAGGCTATCAAAGGCGCCGTAGCAAAACCGAACTCCTCTGCGCCCAGCAGACAAGCTATTGCCACATCCCTACCCGTTTTTAAATGACCGTCACATTCCAGGACCACGCGACTGCGCAGGTCGTTCATTACTAATGTTTGTTGGGCCTCGGCAATCCCCAATTCCCAGGGCAGTCCGGCGTGCTTGAGTGAAGTTAAGGGAGAGGCTCCGGTGCCCCCGTCGTGACCTGAAATCAGGATTACATCGGCCTTTGCCTTCGCTACCCCGGCGGCCACTGTACCTACGCCTACTTCGGATACAAGTTTTACATTGATCCGGGCGTTCCGATTAGCCGACTTTAAATCGTATATAAGTTGTGACAGGTCCTCGATGGAATAGATA
>CAZTLE010000138.1:0-11094 GCA_964614415.1 uncultured Aureitalea sp.
GTTTTCATACAAGTTTAACTCACTATTAATGAGGTTCTCCATAACTAGCTTTAAAGAGCTATTGGCTCTGGGAAGATTTCAATGAATTTATCTGTTCTTTCAATAATTTCTTCAATTGGTAAACCTCTTATTTCCTCTAAAGAAATTAGTAGTTGATGGACAAGGAGTAAATAACCCAATGCAATTTGTTTAGAAGCTTAAAGTCGGTCTACGCGGTGGTGGGAACTTTCCGCATTTGATAATACAACCCCCAAGGTTAACAGGACCGGAGGTTTTTTTGATTTCTTAGAGATAACACGGGTGCAAAGGCAAGCTTCCTTTTAGTTGTATTTAGGCCATTTTTCCCGAATTTCTTTCAGGCACAGATTCCCCATACTTCCGGCGTGCGTGTGTTTTTTCAAGGGTTCTGATTGATACCTTCCTTTTTCGATCTGAGCTCCAATCTCTTTATACGCTTCTCTAAAACTGGTACCGCTTTCAACTAACGAATTGATCGCATCTACTGTAAAAAGGTATTTGTACTTCTCGTCATTTAGGTTAATATCGGCCACCTGAATTTTTTGAATGCAATGATTGAAGATGGATAGTATAGCTTTCGTTTCCTCTATAGCACCAATCATGTTTTCTTTCAATAGCTGAAAGTCCCTGTGATACCCACTGGGAAGGTTGTTGGTAATTAAGATCATCTCGACCTGTAGCGCCTGAATCTTATTGCACTTCCCTCGGATCAACTCAAACACATCGGGATTCTTTTTATGGGGCATGATACTACTTCCGGTGGTCAAGGTGTCCGGAAAGGAAATAAACCCGAAATTCTGACTCAAATAGAGGCAGATGTCCATGGCAAAACGCGATAAGGTATTAGCCAAACTTCCCAAAGCGGCGGCAAGCGTTCTTTCGTTTTTCCCCCGGCCCAATTGTGCGGCCACCACATTGTACTTAAGGGTCTGGAAGCCCATTTCTTTTGTAGTAAACTCCCTGTCGATGGAGAAGGAACTGCCATACCCTGCTGCCGATCCTAACGGATTTTGATCTACCGTTTTTAGGGCTGCATTCAGCAACTGTACATCATCGATCAAAATTTCGGCATAGGCAGAGAACCAGAGCCCGAAGGAAGACGGCATGGCGACTTGCAGATGCGTATACCCGGGTAGTAAGGCATCTTTATGCGTTTCCGCAAGATGCAATAGGGTGTCGAAGAAGCCTTTGGTTAGCGCCTTTATTTCATTCAGATTTTCTTTATAATACAGTTGAAGAGCCACCAGCACCTGATCATTTCTGGATCGGGCGGTATGTATCTTTTTTCCAGTATCCCCATAATTCTGAATTAATTCAGCTTCAATTTTCGAGTGCACATCTTCAAACTGTGCTTCGATCACAAAGGTTCCGGAGTCCACCTGCTCCGCTAGCTCCAGCAAGCCTTCTTGCAGTTGTTTGGATTCCGCCTGGGATAAGATGCCCGTTTTACCCAACATCCTGGCATGGGCCAAAGAAGCGGCTATATCATATTTGGCAATGTGAAGATCTATTTCGCGGTCATTCCCAACCGTGAACTGTTCAATTTGCTTATCTATTTCAAATCCTTTTTCCCAAAGTTTCATTTCTCTTCTTTTTTAAATAGTACTTTTTCCAATAACTGAATGTATATATTAATGCCTTCCCCGATCTCGTTGAGGTAAATAAATTCATCGGCTGTGTGTGATCGTGTGCTATCGCCAGGCCCCAGTTTTAAGGAAGGGCAATGAAGTGCCGACTGGTCGGACAAGGTAGGCGAGCCATAGGTTTTTCTTCCCAGGGAGATTCCGGATTGTACCAATTCATGATCCAGGGGTATGGAAGATGAATTTAAACGAAGACTTCTGGGAACGATAGAAGAACAAGGAGATTCCTTCTCTAAGATTTGGGCTATCTCAGCATTGCTGTACTTGTCATTAACCCGCACATCAACCACCAAATTCACCTTAGCAGGAATCGCATTGTGCTGTTTCCCCGCCTCAATTTGCGTCACCGTCATTTTTACATCACCTAATGTGGGTGAAGTTTTCTCAAAGCGATATTTCTGAAACCACTCCAGCACCTCAATCGTATTATAAATGGCGTTATCATTATTGGGATGTGCGGCGTGACCGGGAGTTCCTTTTACTTCAGCATCGAAAACCACGAGTCCTTTTTCGGCTATGGCCAACTGCATCAAGGTGGGTTCCCCAACAATGGCTACATCTATCTTCGGAATGACGGAAAGCATACTATTCAGTCCGTTCGGCCCGCTACTTTCTTCTTCGGCAGAGGCCACCATGACGAGGTTATACTGTAAGTCTTCTTTCGAGTAAAAATGAATGAAGGTAGCCAATAAGGAGACCAAACAACCCCCGGCATCATTGCTCCCCAAACCAAACAGTTTTCCATTTTCTTCAATCGCTTTGAAAGGATCTTTGGTGTATCCACTATTGGGTTTGACCGTGTCATGATGTGAATTCAATAATAATGTCGGTTTGTTACGGTCAAAATGACTATTTACGGCCCATACATTGTTTTGTGTCCTTTTATAGGCAACATCGTACGCCTGAAACCACTTTTCAATGAGTAAGGCGGTTTCATCTTCTTCCGAAGAAAACGACGGAGTCGCTATTAATTGCTTGAGCAGTGCAATGGCCTTCTGAACTAATTTCTCTTTTGTCATTTGATTACGTTTGTGAATTTTGAATTGGGTTGAAACAACATACCGGCATCCCCAATGCAGATCTTGTGAACATTTTTATCGAGCGCATCAAAACAATTGGTGAGCTTTGGAACCATTCCGTCTGCAATAATTCCCTGCGCTCTAAGGGTTTCATAAGTGGACGAATCTATGGAATCGATTACTGAATTGTCATCGTTCACATCGCTAAGGACTCCTTTTTTCTCAAAACAGTAATACAGTTCCACTTCAAAATCCTTGGATAGCGCAGCGGCCAACTCCGATGCAATGGTGTCTGCATTGGTATTGAGAAGTTGGCCGTTTCCGTCATGGGACAACGCGCAGAAAACAGGGGAGATATCTTGTGAAAACAATAGTTTGATCACCTGGGTATTCACCTTACTTATGTCCCCCACAAATCCGTAGTCTATATCCCGAACTGGCCTTTTTTGGGCAAGAATGGTATTTCCATCGGCACCTGAAAAACCCAGTGCATTGCAATCGTTTGCCTGTAACTGTGCCACGATGGATTTGTTTATTTTCCCTCCATAGATCATGGTTACGATGTCCAGCGTTTGTGCATCGGTAATTCTTCTCCCGCCTATCATTTGGACAGGGATGTTCAGTTTTTCGATCCATTGTGTTGCGCTCTTTCCACCCCCGTGTACCAGGATCTTTGGCCCTTCAATGGTAGCGAATGATGCCAGAAACTGACTCAGTTCGGTAGCATCATCAATAATATTCCCTCCTATTTTTACGACTTTTAGAGTTTTCATGATAGATTTTCAAGGATGTTCTTAAGGACAAATTGAGCGGCATAGGTTCTATTGTTGGCTTGTTCAATGACAATGGAGTTTTCTCCATCCAACACACCATCTTCCACAACTACATTTCTTCGTACGGGAAGGCAATGCATGAACTTTGCTTTTCCTAACTTTTTTTGGGTGATCATCCAGTTGGTATCGGTAGCCAGGACTTGTCCATATTCCGAATAACTACTCCAGTTCTTAGTGTATACGAAGTCGGCATTTTTTAATGCTTCTTCCTGATCGTAATGCATGGGGACCCCTTCTGTAATTTTGGGACACAACTCATATCCTTTCGGATGTGCGATAGAGAATTCTACATCCAACTCCGTCATCATCCGTACAAAAGAATTGGCTACCGATTGGGGCAACGCCTTAGGGTGTGGTGCCCAAGATAAAACCACTTTAGGCCGCTTTCGTGTCTTGAATTCTTCAATAGTAATAGCATCCGCAAAGGCTTGTAATGGATGGGCCGTAGCGCTTTCTAAGTTCACGATGGGAGCCGTGGCATACTTTTCAAAGTTGGTCAGCACCTGTTCCGCCTCGTCTTTTTGTTTGTCAATCAGGCTGGGAAATGCCCTTATGGCGATGATGTCCGCGTACTGTGAGATCACCCTGGCAGCTTCCTTAACGTGCTCGGCTGTGTTAAGGTTCATCATAGTACCGTCTTCATATTCCAGGTTCCATGCATCACTAATGTTGAGCACCATAACATCCATCCCCAAGTTTCGGGCGGCTTTTTCGGTGCTTAACCGGGTTCGTAAACTAGCGTTGAAAAAAAGCATAACCAATGTCTTGTGCTTTCCCAAAATGGGATGAGAATGAGGGTTTTCTTTCAGTGTGATGGCTTCTTTAATTGCTTCTGAAACCTTCCCCAGATCGTGTATGTTTACATATGATTTCATGACAATTCTTTTGTTAAGGCGTTAAAAAAGTGATCGATATGTTCTTTCTGAATGGTTAAAGGAGGCAGAATCCGCAATAGCTTCGGATTTTTGGCACTCCCCGTAAAAATGCGATGCTCGTATATGAGTTTTTTTCGGAGATCGGCCACGGGAAAATCGAATTCCAGTCCTAGCATTAAACCTCTTCCTTTTATATTCTTAATCCGGGGAATGGCTTGTGCTTTTCCGAAGAAATAGTTTGAGATATCTTTCGCATTTTCCAAAAGTTCCTCTTGTTTCAAAACTTCCAACACCGCTAACGATGCAGTGCAGGCGAGATGATTTCCACCAAAGGTGGTCCCCAATAAGCCGAATGAGGCTTCGATGTCCGGATGAATTAATATCCCGCCAACAGGAAAACCATTCCCCATTCCCTTGGCCATGGAGATAATATCGGGTTGGATGTTATGCTTCTGAAAGGCGAAGAAATCACCTGTTCTTCCAAACCCGGATTGTACTTCATCGACAATGAACAGCGCTCCGTATTTTTTGGAAAGCGTCGCTACACTTTGATAAAATGTGGTGGTACTTTCATCCAATCCCCCAATCCCCTGGATGCATTCCACTATAACGGCGCATACATCCTTGTTTTCCAACGATTTTTCCAGGGCCTCCAGATCACCAAGGGGTATTAGGTCAACTTGCTGTTGCGCATTGATAGGCGCAATAATCTTTGGGTTATCGGTAGCTGCGACGGCTGCAGAGGTTCTTCCGTGAAAACCATTTTTAAAGGCGATCACCTTGCTTTTTCCCGTATGAAAGGAGGCCAGTTTCAAAGCATTTTCATTGGCTTCAGCCCCGGAATTGCATAGAAATAATTGATAGTCAGCACAACCGGATAATTCTCCCAAAGCTTTGGCCAATTCCTGTTGCAAGGGGTTTTGAATGGAATTGCTGTAAAACCCTAATTTGCTTAACTGATCGTTTAAACTCCCCACGTATGTAGGGTGTGAGTGCCCGATGGAGATCACCGCATGGCCTCCGTACAGGTCCAGATATTCGGTTCCTTTTTCGTCATATATATAGACATCCTTTCCCCTTTCGGGGGTGATATCGAACAGCGGATATACATTAAATAGATTCATTTTTAACCGGTTTTAGAAGTACGTTGCTTTTAATTGTAATCCTTCGGTTTCGTCAAGTCCGAATATCAGGTTCATATTCTGAACAGCCTGACCGGAGGCCCCTTTCACCAAATTGTCAATGCAACTGGTGATTAGCAGTTGATCTTTATGCTTGAATAGGTGTAGCAGGCACTTGTTGGTGTTCACCACCTGTTTCAAATGAAGTGGTTGATCCGAAACATGAGTGAAGGCCGCCTCCTGATAATAATTCCCGTACATCACTTTGGCTTCTTCCAGACTCCCTTCAAACCGGGTATAGACGGTGGCAAAAATTCCTCTGGAGAAGTTACCTCTACAAGGAATGAAGTGAACTTGTGAATCAAAATCGGGCTGCAATTGATCTACGGATTGATGGATCTCTCCCAGATGCTGGTGCTCAAAGGCTTTGTAGTGCGAAAAGTTATTATCCCTCCATGTAAAATGCGTAGTTGGGGATAAGGATGTTCCGGCTCCAGTGGCCCCAGTAACGGCATGTGCATGAACATCGCTTTCGATCTTTTTGTGAAAGGCCAGGGGCAACATGGCGAGCTGTAAGGCTGTTGCAAAACAACCGGGATTAGCGATATAATCTGATTTTTGGATGGCTTCCTTATTCAGCTCGGGTAATCCGTAGACGAATTGTTTTCCCTGGTAGTTAGCATCTTCCTTCAATCTAAAATCATTACTTAAATCGATGATCTTAGTGTTTGGGGAGAAGTTGTGTTCTGCCAGGAATGCCTTGGAGTTTCCATGCCCCAGACACAAAAACAGTACATCGATGTCCGGGTTTATGGTATTTGTAAAGGTCAAATCCGTAGACCCGATGAGATCTTGATGAACATTACTCACCGCATTTCCGGCATTCGAGGTGCTGAACACGAAATTGATGGAAACCTGTTGGTGACATAACAGGATTCGTATCAATTCTCCAGCCGTATAGCCTGCGCCTCCTATAATTCCTGCTTGTATCATCCTTTTATGCTTTGATAGATCTTACTTTGATTCCCGTATATTTTGATGAACCCCTTGGCATCATCGGCTGTCCAGCCTTTGTTCTCTTCTCCATAACTACCGAAATTGGAGCTCATTAAATCATAGGTCGAGGTAATGCCGTCTAATGAAAAGTGATAGGGCTTTAAGGTGACCATTACGTCTCCGGAAACATGTTGTTGGCTACTTTCCAAAAAGGCTTCGAGGTCTCGCATCACGGGATCTAAAAACAGACCTTCGTGGAGGTGAGTGCCGTACCAATTGGCCAAATAGTCCTTATGCTGTAATTGCCATTTGGTCAAGGTGTGCTTTTCCAAAAGGTGATGCGCCTTGATGATAATAGTGGCCGCTGCGGCTTCGAAGCCCACCCTGCCTTTAATGCCTACAATGGTGTCTCCAACATGGATGTCCCTGCCTATGGCGTATTTAGAAGCCAGATCATTGAGAGATTCAATATTATCTTGAGGCAGTTGCTCTTTCCCATTTATTGCCGTAAGAACTCCTTTTAAAAAGGTGAGTTTCACTTTTTCACTTCCCTCTTTTTCCAATTGGGACGGATAGGCCTTTTCGGGCAGGGGCAGGTGAGAGGTTAGGGT
This sequence comes from uncultured Aureitalea sp., assembly GCA_964614415.1. Classification (GTDB taxonomy): domain Bacteria; phylum Bacteroidota; class Bacteroidia; order Flavobacteriales; family Flavobacteriaceae; genus CAZTLE01. Next base: position 7,117 of record CAZTLE010000138.1, read on the forward strand.
TTCGGAACCTCCTACACTGGTGCCCCAAAGGCCTTTATTGATGGAGTACTTTGCCTTCTCCCAGGATAGTTCAATGCCTTTGGATTTGAGGTATTCGATTTCTTCCTGTCTTGTTAATTTTTGGTCCCGAATAGGCGTTAGAATCTCAATTTCAGGTGCCAAGGCCTGAAAAATTACATCGAATCGTACCTGGTCATTTCCAGCTCCAGTGCTGCCGTGTGCAATGCAATCGGCATTGATCTTCTGAGCGTAGGTAATGATTTCCATGGCCTGAATGATTCGTTCGGCACTAACGGATAAAGGATAGGTATTGTTCTTCAAAACGTTGCCGTAAATAAGATACTTCACCACCTTTTGATAATAGCTGCCAATGGCATCGATATTCATATAGGAAGCTACGCCCATAGCGTACGCCTTTTCTTCAATGTTATTTATTTCCTCCTGTGTAAATCCGCCGGTGTTTACGCTCACCGCATGCACTTCATATCCTAAGTCTTTGGAGAAATATACAGCGCAGTAAGAGGTGTCCAGGCCTCCACTGTATGCTAATACAAGCTTTTTCATTTTTTATTCTTTTTTAAAAAGAGTTGGTGTTTTATACTCTTTAATCGTTTGAAAACTTTGGGTTTTATTTTTTTTCGCTCCTCAGTGTTCCTGGCATTGGGATCGTATAGCATACCGGTACAGAGACACATGCTTTGGGAGGTTCTTTGCAGTACATCGTAATTCTTGCAGGTTTGACATCCGTTCCAAAAGGACTGATCTTTGGTTAATTCGGAGAAAGTGACCGGTTTATATCCTAAGTCACTATTCATCTTCATGACGGCCAGTCCTGTGGTAATGCTAAACACTTTGGCGTCCTTGAACTTGGTTCTGGAATGCTCGAAGATCTTTTGTTTGATTAGTTTAGCGATGCCTTTACCACGATAATCGGGATGCACGATGAGCCCCGAATTGGCAACGAATTTGCCATGCCCCCATTTTTCTATGTAACAAAAACCGACGAAGACATCTCCGTCCAGAGCGATTACCGCATTGCCGTTCTCCATCTTTTGAATGATATAATCGGGATGCCTTTTGGCAATACCCGTTCCCCGGACGTTGGCCGCCTCTTCTATGGTTTTGCAAATAATTTCCGCATACCTGGCATGCGAGATATCGGCAATAATGATGTCCATTATCTTGATGATTTAAAGTAAACTTGAAATAATATGGATTGAGAAATGGAACCGGACTCACCTGGAGTTCCTGGAATAGAAGAACACCCTTACGGGCGACGGAAAAAAATGCGGCGTACGCAACCTATGTTATTTGAAAAAATAACCTGGAATTTGATGGGTGATATGAAATAAGTTGTGGACAATTTGATTTATATAAAATAGTGATACTTCGTTGCTGCAGGGTAGTTGTATTAGCGGCGACGGCGTATGGGCTTTGTGGGCACTATTTTATATTGATGCAAAATCATGTGGTAAAATTAGAAAGATTTTCCATTCGGAGGTTGTAATTATTGGTTTTTTTTCATTTCAAATTTCAGGAGCTTTCCATACTCGATAATAAAACCCTCCGGTTTAACAGGACTTGAGGGTTTTTTTGATTTCTGAAGGTGCAACATAGGTGTAGCAGGAAAGTAGGTAGTTCGACGCAGGGAAGCCAGGAAGAAGGCATTCTATCACAACAAGTGTCCGGAAGAAAACAGCAAGGATCAGTCGTTAAACCTAACCCGCTAACATTTAGTTGGACTCCGTTTCTTCGGGAATGCTTTTCCTGGAAAAAAACCTGGATACCACCCATCCGGCAATCATGGCAATGGCAAATGACGGCGCCAGCACATCCAGTTTTTCGAAATACGCTCCTACAGATTCCATATTCTGGAAAACGAACTTAAACAGCGGAACACAAAGGAATCCGGTTACCATGGATGCGATGGCCCCCCTTTCGGTATACCCTTTCCAAAACAGGGATAGGATAATGACAGGGCAGAAAGCTGCCGCTATTCCTGACCATCCAAATATAATCACCCAGAAAACCTGTCGGTCCGGAGAGACCGCAGCCATAACGATTGCAATTATCAAAGCAATAATAGCCATGACAAGCGTTACCCAACGAGACATGCGGGTAAGTTGTGCATCCTTCAATTCCGGTCTAAAGATCTTCTGATAGAAATCCCGTACGATGGCACTGGAGGCAATGACCAGAAGTGAGTCTATGGTAGACATAATGGCCGAAAGTACAATGGCCACAAAAATGGCCACAAGGAGGAGTGGTAAAAAGTTCTCTGTCATTACATTCAGGACATCTGCCGCCCCCACACCAAATACTGCTTCCGGATCCTGACCACTTTCGGTGAAAAGTAAACGGGCCAGTATCCCAATGGTTACTGCCGCCGCATCGGTCAACAAAGTAAACGCTATGGCTACCCATTTTCCCTTGTCAATCTCAGCTTCATTTTTAACGGACATGAATCGTACATAGACCTGGGGAGACCCCAGAAAACCAAGTCCGATCATGGAGAAGCCCAGAATCGTAAATACATTCATCCAGATGTCTTTATTCCCTCCCCAAACGTTCGTAAGCGCGGGGTCAATAGCATGGAGCCCCTCGATGATCCCGCCTGAGTGATCCATAGAAAAGAATACCACGATAGGGAGCAATACCAAACCAAAGAACATGAGCAGTCCCTGGAATAGATCGGACCACACCACGGCTACAAAACCACCAATGAAAATATAGACGAGTACAATGAGAAACCCGATCAGGATCCCCCAATAATAGTCCAGGTCCATGAGGGATTCGAAGGCTATCCCAGTAGCATCCAACTGCGAACTCACATAGATAATAACGAATATGGACAATACGGTGGCCGCTATAATACGTAGCCTGTGAGTCTTGGTTTTAAAGTGGCTCTCCAGGTAATCAGGTACGGTAATCGAATTATACCGATCGGTTCGCCGTTTGAACTTTTTAGCCATGAAGAACCATGAAATAAATACACCCAGTAGCTCTCCCAGTACCACCCAATAGGCCGAAACACCGGCTAAAGCTCCCATGCCGGTAAGGCCAATGAGCAGCCATCCCGATTCACCGGTGGCCCTGGCTGAAAACGCAACGGCCCAATACCCGATGTTTTTTCCACCGACATAAAAATCACTCATGCTCTTGATTCGCCGGGAAGCAAATATTCCAATCAAAAACAAAACAGAAACATAGGCGATAAGAGCAATTACCTTGGCTATCATATCGGTAAGGATTTTATAGGTTTATGAAGTTTGTAATGCTAGCAGTTCTTCGGAATTTTCCTTTACAAAAGATTCGATGATCTTAAAAAAGTTGAAGATGTCCTGTTTGGAATTCCTTGCATTTACAGTGACCAAACGGATAAACTCGGTTCCCTTAAAGGACCCATATCCAACCTGCAGTTTGGATTTTTCGTACAACATGGTACATAGGGCGCGGGCGGGAATGTCCTTATAATTAAAACAAACGGATACCGACTCGTCAAAACTGTAGAGCGTATAATCCTCGCGGGAGCGTACATATTCTCTGGCACAATTGGCCAGGAAAAACTGCCAGTCAACAATGGTTTCCAAACCTCGGGTGCCTACACGCTTCCACAAGGTCCAAAACTTCAGGGCATCGTTGCGGCGGCCACACTGCAAAGAGGTCTTCCCAAGGTTGAATTCATCATGATCCGTTTGATATAGGTAAGACGCCTCGTTGGAAAATGAATCGTACAGGTGTTTCTTGTCCTTTACGATAAGGAGTGAACAGGTAAGCGGCGTGCTCAGCATTTTATGGGCATTAAAACTAAAGGAATCTACCTTTTCTATACCATTGATCAAGTGCTTGTATTTTTTGCTGAATAACACCGAACCACAATAGGCTCCATCCACGTGCAGCCAAATATCGTATTCTTCACAAAGTGCTGCTACTTCCGGGATAGGATCGAAACTTCCCAGTACGGTCGTTCCCGCTGTG
>CAZTLE010000139.1:0-11083 GCA_964614415.1 uncultured Aureitalea sp.
GAGTAGTTGTCACCCGACGGTGGAGGGTTTCGCTTCTTTTTAGGGTTAAGAGGCTTATTGGCATTCTGCTTTTTCATCTCTTCACCTATTTGATTGCTGGCCACAAAAGAAGCGATCATATCATTCAGCATATCACTTCCCGCCTGTGGTGAGTTGGGCAACAGGATGAGGTTTGTATTCGTCTCCTCTCCTATCGATTGCAGCGTGTCATAATGTTGTGTCACTACAATTAGTGCAGAGGCTTCCTGGGAGTTGATACCCACATTGTTCAATACTTCTACGGATTCTTCCAAACCACGGGCAATCTCACGTCGCTGATCCGCAATACCCTGTCCTTGCAGACGCTTACTTTCGGCTTCAGCACGCGCCTTGGCAACGATCTTAATTCGTTCTGCTTCTGCTTCGTACTCAGCGGCCACCTTTTCACGCTCGGCAGCATTGATACGGTTCATGGCAGCTTTTACCTGTACGTCGGGATCAATATCGGTCACCAGGGTCTTGATGATGTCATACCCGTAGTTCACCATAGCCTCGTTCAATTCGGTTTTCACGGCGATGGCGATATCATCTTTACGCTCGAACACATCGTCCAGTTTCATCTTAGGAACCTCGGCACGCACCACGTCAAATACATAGGAAGTGATCTGATCGTGTGGACTTTCCAGCTTGTAGAAAGCGTCGTACACTTTGTCTTTAATGACCTGATATTGAACAGATATCTTTAATCGAACGAAAACATCATCTTTGGTCTTGGTTTCTACAATAACATCTAACTGCTGGATTCTCAGGTTGATACGCCCAGCGATGCGATCAAAAACAGGAATTTTTAATTGCAACCCCGAGTTTCGTATACTTTGGAACCGTCCAAAGCGTTCTATTACGGCCGCCGTTTGTTGCTTGACGATAAAGATGAATGAAAGCAGGAAAAGAAATCCTACAATAACAATGGGTATATAAAATAATCCCGACATAGTATAAGGTTTAGAAAATTACTCGATTGAATATACGAAAATTAAGCTACTTTTGTCAGCTTTGAGAGCACACTAACTATGAGTCGCACCAACCTGTTTTTTGTTACCCTTTTCATAGGGTTTTTCCAACTTACCTACGCCCAACGAAATTTTGAAAGTTATAATCGCCTTGGCCTCTCCGGGGGACTAACGTTGTACGATATAACTACTTCCGACTTCACCACACAACAAGGAGAAGGAGTAATGGTTTCTTTTACCACAAGAGGATCCTTTTACAATAACTTCGACCTTATCTACGGCCTTGGCTTTTACAGTACACAACTTGGTATTTTAGCCGCACCCGTAGGATCGCCGGGACAAGGTCAGTTTCTGGATTATCAGGTTCAGTCGGCCCAGATCACTTTTCAGGGCAGCATGAACATTATCAAGCATCATCTTAGTATTGAAGCGGGCCCCATATTGAATATCAGTGGAAAGCTAAAGCTAAAGAGAGACGCATTTGAAAACTACATCATAAACGGTTATCAAACCCTTACGGCCGCAGACATCCAGGATGCTTCCCGGGTGAACTTTCATGTGGCAGGTGGTATATCCGGAGGGCTGGAACAATTTCGCCTAAGCGCCCAGTATCAGTACGGGGTGACCAATATGCTAAACAAGCTGAATGATAAAGGTTTCGAGAACCAGGACTTCGACGGTCATAGTTCTCTCTTCACGTTCTCGGCTATCTTCTATTTCTAAGAACTGAATTCAATTCCTTTCTGAAGTCGGGATAGTGTCTCTTCCTTGCCAAGCAGGGAGGCTATTTCGAATACGTCAGGACCTTTCATAGCGCCCACCAGGGAAAGGCGCAGGGGCATCATTACACGCCCGAATCCGATTTCCTGAGAGGTGATCCATCCTTTTACTTTCTCGGAAAGCGCAGCTGCCGAAAAGTCATCAGTTTCGGATAGCAGGCGCACCACCCCAGTGAGGAGTCCAGCCGTATCTTCCTTGAAGGCTTTTTTGGAAGCTTTTTCATCATATGCCGTGGGTGCTTCGAAAAAGAAAGACCCCTGTTCCCATAGATCGGATGCAAACGTACAGCGCTCTTTCAGCAAAGAAACAAGCGGGGTCACGTCAATTGTGGTTGTGATCCCTCTTTCTGAAAGTAGTGTCGAAAACTGTGCCGCCAACACGGAATCATCTACCTCTTGCAAGTAGTGATGCTGGAACCATTTGGTCTTTTCAGGATCGAATTTGGCACCCGCCTTATTTACGCGCTCGAGGTCGAAGGCTGCTACCAATTCTTGCAGGCTGAAGATCTCTTGCTCTGTACCCGGGTTCCACCCCAGCAGGGCCAGCATGTTGAGAACAGCTTCAGGCAAATATCCGTCTTCGCGGTATCCTTTGTAGTGTTCACCTTCCTGTCCACGCCATTCCAACGGATATACCGGGAAGCCCATTTTTTCTCCGTCACGCTTGCTTAGTTTCCCTTTTCCAACGGGTTTCATGATCAGCGGAAGGTGAGCAAATGCCGGAGCTTCCCAACCAAAGGAACGATATAACAATACGTGCAGCGCAAGAGAGGGCAGCCACTCCTCTCCACGGATCACATGGGTGATCTCCATAAGGTGGTCGTCTACAATGTTTGCAAGGTGATAGGTGGGCATCCCGTCCGCCTTAAACAATACCTTATCGTCCAGAATGTTGGTGTCTATTTCAATTTCACCGCGAATGATATCGTGTAATTTAAGCAGCTCATCCTGTGGTGATTTAAACCGGATCACATAGGGCTCTCCGGCATCGATCTTCTTTTGCACTTCGGCTTCTGAAAGGGACAGGGAATTGTTAAGTTTTAGTCGGTTGTGCCAGTTGTAGATAAACGTTTTCCCTTTAGCCTCGTGATCTTTTCGGTGTGTATTGAGTTCTTCGGAAGTATCAAAAGCGTAATACGCATGTCCTGAAGCGATCAACCGATCTGCATATTCTTTATACAGGTGCTTGCGCTCGCTTTGACGATAGGGCCCGAATCCGCCATCCCGTACAGGACTTTCATCAAAAGGAATGTTTAGCCAGTCAAGGGATTCAATGATATAGTCTTCGGCGCCTTCTACATAGCGCGACTGATCGGTATCTTCAATACGCAACACGAAATCACCACCGTGTTTCCTGGCAAACAAATAGTTGAACAGGGCGGTTCTTACACCACCAATGTGAAGTGGCCCGGTAGGGCTGGGAGCAAATCTAACTCGCACTTTTTGGGACATATCCTTGCTTTCTTTTGAAGGCACAAAGATACAATCCTAAGCCCGCATTTCTAAAGGAATTCGCTTATTCATAATAGCAAACCACAAAGGAGGCACTGTAGCCAACACCATGGAGGTAGGGTAGCCGTAGGGTAGTTGTGGACTGATCTCATGACAATCCAGCAGTTGATACTTCTTGCTGGCCCTGTGATGATGATCACTGTGTCGGGTTAGCTCGTAAAGCACCATTCTGCCCAGCACGTGGTTTGAGTTCCAGGAATGTATTTCCCGAACCCGCTCATAACGACCACTCTCGGTTTTGGACCGACTTAGTCCGTAGTGCTCAATGTAGTTGATCGTCTCCAACAGCAATTGCGCAGTAACACCCAGGATCACTGCAATGAGGGTAGCAAAACCACCCAATAAAGCATAGATTGCGACAAGATACCCTATTTGGAAAACAGTGTACCACAACATATCGTTTTGGAGGGAGAAAAAACCAACACCTTTACGCTTCAGCATGTCTCGCTGTAACTTCCAGGCATTGATATACTGTCCGGGAATAGAAACCACCCAAAAGGCATACAACGATTGATTGTATCGGGCACTAGCAGGATCTTCCGCCGTGCCAACACGCACATGATGCCCAAAATTATGCTCAATATAGAAATGCATATTTAAGGCCGGCAGTAACAATAGCTTACCCAGGGTTTTCGATATCCGTGTCTCACGGTGGCCCAATTCATGGGCTACATTAATACCGTTGGAGCCCAGGATTAGCCCAACAGAAAAAGTGAGTCCAACGAGCTCCATGGTCGAGTACTGTGCCCAGGACAGGCTCCACAGGAACCACCCAATCAATCCGAATACAAGAGGAATATTGAGATACAGAAGCACATCGAAGAACACATTTGCCGCTTTGGAAGAAGCCTCTTCGGGACTTAAATTTTTCTCGTCAACAGGCAATAGGGTCTCGAGGATAGGGATCAGCACAAACCCCACTACGGGGGCCAGGAAGGACCAATAACCCCTAAGATTCAGACCAACGATTACGGTGGCCGGAATGATGAAGGCAGCGAGATATTTTAAATCTTTCATAAAATGGGGCCTTTGGAGTAATATTTGTGCTATTTTAGGTGTTCTGTATTGACCCGATGATAGAATGAGTACGTTTAGTATCATCCAGCAAAAGCTGGAACAATTTATAAAAAAATACTACACCAATGAGTTGATCAGGGGAGTGATCCTGTTCTTTTCCATTGGTTTGTTGTATTTCCTGGTAACACTGTTAGTCGAGTATTTCCTGTGGTTGGATTCCACCGGAAGAACGATACTGTTCTGGGCGTTTGTGGCCGTTGAGGCCGGTTTGTTTATTCGATTTATAGCGTTTCCCCTGGCAAAGCTGTTTAATTTGCAAAGCGGCATTGGCCATGAAGAAGCCTCTCGTATCATAGGAAATCACTTTCCCGAAGTGAGCGACAAACTCCTCAATGTCATTCAGCTGAACCAGAATCAGCGGGAATCCGAATTACTTGCTGCGAGCATTGATCAGAAATCCTCGGAGCTTCAGCCTATTCCGTTCAAACGAGCGGTGAACTTCAAGAAGAATGTTAAGTATCTTAAGTATGCGGCAATTCCGGTAGTGGTGTTTTTGCTATTCAGTGCCCTGGGCGGAATGGACATCTTCTCGAGCAGCTATGAGCGTGTGGTGAATTATGATACAGCCTATGAACCGCCGGCACCGTTTACATTCTTCGTCCTGAATGAGGACCTTACCGCTATCGAGAATAAGAACTTCACAGTGAAGATACGCACCGAAGGCGATGTGCTTCCTGAGAATGCAACAATCTCTTACAAAGACGAAACATATTACCTGCAACAGACCGCACCGGGCTGGTTTGAATACACCTTTTTACAACCTACTGAGCCTGTTGATTTTGAACTGGCGGCGAACAAAGTGACCTCTCAATCCTATACCCTGGATGTTATAAAAACTCCGTCTTTGGAAGGCTTTGAGATGGTACTGGACTATCCCGGGTATACCGGAAAGAAAGATGAAATTCTAAAAAGTACGGGTAATGCTACCATTCCGGAAGGAACACGGGTTACCTGGAATGTAAGTACCCGCAACACAGAGGCGGTAAGCCTGAAGACAAAAGACACTACCTATCAGTTCGCCGAGAATGAACAGCAGTTTAATCTGTCGCGTGGAGTCTATCGCAAGTTGGATTACGCCATTACAACATCCAATGAAAAGCTTACGGATTACGAGAACCTCTCGTTTACACTAGGCGTTATCAAGGATGAATATCCGGAGATCGATGTACAATCAAAACAGGACAGTACGGATAGTCAGCTCGTCTATTTCCTCGGAAGGGTTTCAGACGATTACGGACTGACCAAACTCAGGTTGGTGTACTATCCTGAAGGACGGGAAGAGAGCAAGAAGGAAGAGCCGCTTCCGCTGAATGAATCAAATTTTGACCAATTCGTATACACTTTCCCGGGGAACATTTTACTGGAAGACGGCGTGGCTTATGAGTATTATTTTGAGGTATTCGATAATGATGTAATTCACAACTATAAGTCCAGCAAATCCGGCACGTATTCCTTCAGAAAGCTAACCCTTGATGAACTGGAGCAAGAACAGCTTCAGAACCAGGAGAACTCCATTAAAGGCCTTGATAAGTCGTTGGATGAACTGAAGGATCAGCAAAAGAAACTCGAAGAACTATCTAAAGTTCAGAAGGAAAAGAACGAGCTGAACTGGAATGATAAGAAGAAGCTGGAGAACTTCATTAAAAGGCAACAGCAACAGGAGGAAATGATGAAGAGCTTCTCCAAAGAGCTGAAAGAAAACCTTGAGAATTTTCAGCCGGAAGAAGAGAATGATCCTTTCAAAGAGCAATTGAAGGACCGCCTGGAGGAGAATGAGCAACGCCTTGAGGAGAACGAGAAGCTGCTTGAGGAACTCAACAGACTTCAGGAGAAGATTCAGAAGGAAGAGCTTACCGAAAAGCTCGAGAAGCTGGCCAAGCAGAATAAGAATCAGGAGAAGAACTTAGAGCAACTCTTGGAACTCACCAAGCGCTATTATGTGACCAAGAAGGCCGAAAAGCTTGCAGAGGAGTTATACAAGCTGGGCGAGGAGCAGGAGAAGCTGAGCGAGGCTCCCGAAGAAGAGAACACAAAGGAGAAGCAAGAGGAACTCAATGAGAAGTTCGATGAGTACAAGGAGCAAATGGATGATCTTCAAAAAGAGAATGATGACCTGAAGAAGCCCATGGATATCGAGCAGGATAAATCGGGCGAGAAAGAAGTGGATGAGGAGCAGCAAAAAGCCACAGATAAACTTGAACAACAGAATCAAAAAGGAGCTGCTCAGAACCAGAAGAATGCCGGCAAGAAGATGAAGCAAATGGGTCAGCAGATGCAAATGCAAATGGCCGGAGGGCAGATGGAAACCCTACAAGAGGATGTGGAAATGCTGCGGCAGATTTTGGACAATCTTGTGGTGTTTTCATTCGAGCAAGAGGGTTTGATGGAGGAATTCAAGGCCATTGAGTATGGAAACCCTGTGTTCGGAAAGAAGCTGAATGTTCAGAACGACCTAAAGGAGAATTTCCAGCATATAGACGACAGCTTGTTTGCGCTTTCCTTGCGACAACCTATGATCAGCGAAGTGATCACGGAGTCGATTACAGAGGTGCAATACAACATAGACAAGACGCTGGAGCGCCTTGCTGAGAATCAAATGCGTCAGGGTATTTCCAGTCAGCAGTACGCGGTTACGGGAGCCAATGAGCTTGCAATACTGTTGAGCGATCTGCTGGGGAATATGCAAATGCAGATGGCCGGTGGAGGCGGAGGCGGCTCCGGACAACCCATGAAGGGTGACGGCGAAGACGGAGGCTCAGGGTTTCAGTTACCTGATATTATTAAGCAACAGGAAAGCCTTAGTGAGAAGATGGGCGAAGGAATTGAAAAAGGAAAGCAGGGAAAGGAAGGCAAAGAAGGTCAGGAAGGTGAAGGACAGGGAGAAGGCCAGGGCCAGGGAGATGGTGACGGGAATGGACAGGATGGAGAGAACGGCCGCAATGGAAAAGACGGTAATCAGGATGGTCCTAACGGAGAGAATGGTTATGAGAACGAAGAGATGAACGGGGAGCTTTACGAGATTTATAAGCAGCAACAGCAACTTAGAAAGCAACTGGAAGACAGGATCAGGGAAGCCGGACTTAAGGGAAATGCGGAAAACCTCTTACGCCAAATGGAAGGCATTGAGCGACAGTTGTTGGAGAAGGGCTTCAATGAAGAAACCCACCAGAAGATGGTGAATCTTAAATACGAGTTTCTGAAGTTGGACAAGGCTGCACTGGAACAGGGACAGGAGATGCGAAGGGAGTCCCGCACCAACCGAAACTCATTCAATAATACGTTACGCCTCAGCCCTGAGGATGTCAAGAAATACTTCAATACTACAGAGATATTGAATCGCGAAGCCCTACCTTTGCGCAATCAGTACAAGCAGAAGGTACAGGAGTATTTCAGACAGAAGAATGATTAATTTCTTTTCGGAAACAGATTTCACACTTACGGATCATGACCATCTTACCGATTGGATCGAAGCAACCATTTTAAGGGAAGGATTCGAATTGGGGGAGATTAGTTATGTGTTCTGCAATGATGCATTCCTTCACGATATTAATGTGCGGTACCTGGATCATGATACGTACACAGACATTATAAGTTTCGATTATTCCATGGGGAAGGAAGTTCATGGAGAGATCTATATATCGGTAGAGAGAGTAGAGGAGAATGCTTTGGAGTACGGAGTAAGTTTTTTGGATGAGTTGCATCGTGTTATGATACACGGCGTTTTACACTATTGTGGATATAAGGATAAGAGTGAAAGGGATGAAATGGAGATGCGCGAGGCTGAGGATAGAGCCCTTGCAGGACGCGATTTCCTCTAGATGCTTGATTTTCAAAGAATTAACTATGTAACTGACTGATTTTAAGTATTTTACACTATATTTGCACCCCTTAAATGATGAAATCGGGGTGCATTTTGTTTTAAGACGAAATGTTCCACGTGGAACAATGAGAAAAGTATGTTTTTAGAGGAATATGATGTGATAGTTGTTGGCGCCGGCCATGCAGGTTCGGAGGCTGCGGCAGCTGCTGCGAATATGGGGTCGTCTACCTTGCTTATTACCATGAATCTGCAGAACATTGGTCAGATGTCATGCAATCCTGCTATGGGAGGTATTGCAAAGGGACAGATCGTTAGGGAGATTGATGCCCTTGGTGGATATAGCGGCATCATATCTGACAACACGGCTATTCAGTTTAAGATGCTGAATAAGTCCAAGGGTCCTGCCATGTGGAGTCCGAGGGTCCAAAGCGATCGGATGCGTTATTCTGAAGCATGGCGATTGATGTTGGAGGGAACTCCTAATCTCGATTTCTATCAGGAGATGGTGTCCGGAATTATTGTTGAAGGTGATCGTGTTGTAGGAGTGCGTACGTCATTGGGATTGGAAGTAAGAGCAAAGACTGTCGTACTAACCAATGGAACATTTCTGAATGGTCTTATTCATATAGGAGAGAAACAATTTGGAGGAGGTCGTGCAGGAGAAAAGGCAGCAACCGGCATTACAAAGGACCTTGTAGATTTTGGGTTTGATTCAGGCCGTATGAAGACTGGAACACCACCCAGAGTGGATGGGAGAAGTTTGGATTTTAGTAAGATGGTGGAGCAGCCTGGTGACGATGACCCTCAAAAGTTCTCCTATTTGGATTCCACAAAGCCATTGACTGAACAGCGCTCTTGCCACATGACCTACACAAGTAATTTGGTGCACGACATGCTGCGGGAAGGGTTTGATAGGTCGCCCATGTTCAACGGTGCTATTAAAAGTATCGGGCCTCGCTACTGTCCTTCCATTGAAGATAAGATCAACCGTTTTGCCGACAAGGAAAGGCATCAGTTATTCGTTGAGCCGGAAGGTTGGGATACGGTTGAGTATTACGTAAACGGGTTCTCAACTTCTTTGCCGGAGGACATTCAGTTCAAGGCTTTGAAAGAAGTGGAAGGGTTTGAAAATGTCAAGTTCTTCAGACCAGGGTATGCAATTGAATATGACTATTTCCCACCTACCCAGTTAAAGCACACGCTGGAAACAAAACTGGTTTCCGGGTTGTTTTTTGCCGGACAGATCAACGGAACTACCGGATATGAAGAAGCAGCTTCCCAGGGATTAATGGCCGGGATTAATGCGCACCTAAAAGTGAATGAAAAGGATCCGTTCATTCTGAAAAGAAGTGAAGCATATATAGGGGTGTTGATAGACGACCTCATCACAAAAGGAACAGAAGAGCCATATCGTATGTTTACTTCAAGGGCGGAATACCGAACGTTGTTGAGACAGGATAATGCCGATTTCAGACTCACCCCTGTGTCCTATGAATTAGGCCTGGCAACTTCTGAACGCATGAAAAAGATGGAAGACAAGAAGGAGAAATCGGATGCGTTCATCAAATTCTTTAAGGAGACGAGCGTGCTACCTGAAGTGATAAACCCGATTTTGGAGTCCAAAGACTCTGCCCTGGTTAAGCAGAGCGATAAGATGTTTAAATCGTTTTCGCGTCCCAATATTACCATGGAGGACATGCGCAAAATTGATACGGTTTCCGAGTACATTGATGCGCATAATTTGGATGTGGAGGTGTTGCAGCAAACAGAGATCCAGGTAAAGTATGCGGGATACATTGAGAAGGAAAAGAACAATGCGGACAAATTAAACAGGCTGGAAGGGATAAAGATTCCTGAGAACTTTGACTACACAAAATTGAAGTCTCTTTCATTCGAGGCCCGCGAGAAGTTAACATCCATTAAGCCCACCACAGTGTCTCAGGCATCTCGAATTAGTGGCGTATCACCCAATGATATTTCGGTGCTGTTGGTGTATATGGGGCGTTAATTTTTAAATTGTTTCACGTGGAACATTTCGTATGAGCAGACCGGAACACTCTTCAGAATCTGTTTTTATAACCACCAAAGACTTCCTGGTCACCGGAGAAGAATTTAGGCTTGTGCACGACGCTGAGTTGGACATGCTACGCACAACACCTCAGCCTGAGAATCTGGAAAAGTATTATGAAAGTGAGGCCTATATTTCTCATACCGATTCCAACAAGGGGATCATGGCAAAAGCATACCAGTGGGTAAAAAAATACGCGCTGCGAAAAAAGGTCGGCCTCATATCCCGACTTCATAGAGGTAAAGGAACCTTGCTCGATATTGGAGCCGGCACGGGAGATTTTTTAGTAGCTGCTCAAAAATCCGGATGGGAGATCGAAGGGGTGGAAGTGAACCCGGAGGCAAGAACGCGAGCCAGCGAAAAAGGCATAGACCTGCAAGCATCTCTCGATGCTGTTTCCGAAAAACAATTTGATGTGGTTACTCTATGGCATGTCCTGGAGCACCTTCCCGATTTGGAAGAAACTGTTGGCGTAATTCAGGGGTTGGTGAAACCCGGAGGTGTTTTGGTCATTGCAGTGCCAAACTTCAAATCTGCGGATGCCAAAAAATATGGTCGCTTTTGGGCCGCCTATGATGTGCCAAGACACCTTTGGCATTTTTCCAGAACCACCATCCCAAAATTGTTTTCAGAAATGAAATTGCTCACGATCAAACCCATGATCTTCGATTCGTTTTATGTGAGCCTCCTTTCCGAAAAATACAAAAACGGCAGTTCGTTTTCCCTTCGCGCAATTTGGTCAGGATTCCGTTCAAATCTAAGCGCGAGCACCACAGGAGAATACTCGTCGCTCATTTACTGCCTCAAAAAGCCCAAATAATCCGGCACAGAACTCCAG
>CAZTLE010000140.1:0-11063 GCA_964614415.1 uncultured Aureitalea sp.
TCCGGACTCCGAATGGGTCGAAACACAAAACAAGTTGCAAACCATGCTCCAGGTGATCTGGCCGTTGGTAAAAGAATAAAGTAAAAAAAAAGGCGCTCAGTGGCGCCCGTTCTTTATACGTAGATCATCCTTTACTGGATATTACCATATTCGTCAGTCTTGATCCGCATCGTCTTATCGCCGTTTACCAATTTGAGTTTGTATTTCTTTTTGGCACCCGTTTCTTCATAGTAATTTACAAGAAACAGATCTTTTGAAATGGTCCAGCCCGGGTATCGGTCAAGGATGGCCTCCTTAACTACGGTTGGAAGGTTAACATTCTTGTATTTTTCAGCGGTTCGAAGGATATTACCGTTCTTGTCGTACGACGCAAGCACCTTACCTTCAGGAATATAGAAGGTTACGAAGTACAGGTCGTAATCGTCCCTGTAATAATCAGATTCCCGAACATCATAATCGGCCACCTTGCGTTGCAGTTGTGTCACTTCCATCGCCTGGTCGTCAGAACCGGCCTTGCTGAGATATTTGTATGTTGTTGCGGAAATAATTACTTCAGGCAGCTGGATTTTCGGGTCTTGCGCCATTGTAGCGGTCACTATCCAAAACAGCAACATACCAAGGATTATCTTTTTCATGATAAATGGTTTAGGTTGAACTGATGTAAAGGCTAGCTCAATGACAAAAGTACTTTTCATCCGGGTTTCAAAACATGACATTGGTCAGCTATTCCTGTACTCCCTCGAAACCTGAAGTGCAGGACATTTTACAAAGAAAACGTGTTTCATGATATTGGTCATTGTGAGTTTCCAGAGGTAACATTACATTTAAGAACTAGCCTGAATCCATCCACACATCAGATTACGCTCGCTTAGTATCCCTTCCTGAAAGTATCGACATTCACCTACGATCAGGTGGCTGGCAGGGGTATGACAATAAGGTAAAGGTTAGTTCGGCCCCTGCCAGGCCGCCTGGTTTCTTTTTAAGTGTTAAGTTTTGAGTGCTGAGTTTTAAAGTTGGTCTTTAGTCTTTGGTCTCTGGTCCATATTCTCTTCTCTCTGTTCTCTTCTCTCTGTTCTCTGTTCTTTTTTCTCTTCTCCCTTTTCTTTCTTCCATCCCAAAGTTTGATACCCATAAATTATCTCCATCCCTTACGATTATCTCCTTTCCTAATTCGTACTTTTGCAGTGCATGAAGTTTTCCAATAAGGCACTCTCTCAGACAGTCACCCAGTTATGCCTGGCCAAGGAAGTTGACCACATCGTTATTTCTCCAGGATCACGTAATGCACCCCTTACTATCGGATTCACTTCGCATCCCGGTTTTACCTGTTACAGTATCGTAGACGAACGCTGTGCGGCCTTTTTTGCACTGGGGATGGCTCAACAGCTAAAAAGGCCTGTCGCCCTTGTGTGTACATCGGGATCGGCGTTGCTCAATTATTATCCCGCAGTAGCCGAGGCGTTTTACAGCGAAGTTCCACTGGTTGTGATCTCCGCCGATCGTCCGGAAGAACTCATCGATGTTGGTGACGGTCAGACCATTCGTCAGGAGAATGTTTACAAGAACCATATATTATACAGCGCAAATTGCAGAGAAGGTGAGGAACATCAGCTTTCCAACGAAAAGGAGATCAACATCGCTTTAAACTCGGCAATTGAACTGAGTGGCCCCGTACACCTCAATGTTCCTTTTACGGAACCATTGTACGAAACTCAGGTCGATCTTTCGGTGCGGCCCCAACACGTTCCGGCGCGTAGCGTACCTGCTTCCCTTAATGAAGACATTTCGGAAGTTTTATCCGACTGGCAAAAAAGTACACGTAAGATGTTACTTATCGGGACATTGCCCTCGGATACGCTGAGTAAAGAGCTGATCGAAGCCCTGGCTGCTGATGAAAATCTGGTCGTGCTTACCGAAACAACCTCAAACCTGCATCATGCTAATTTCTTCCCGGCGATAGATCAGTTGATCGCCCCGTTGGACGAAGCCGGTTTCGAGCAGCTTCAACCGGATATACTATTGACCATGGGAGGAATGGTCGTTTCGAAGAAGATCAAAGCCTTTTTAAGAGCTCATAAACCCAGGGAGCACTGGCATGTGGACGAGCGACGTGCATATGACACTTACTTCTGCTTGAGTCATCATTTTAAAACTACTCCCGGGGTCTTCCTTTCGGAATTTCTGAAGGTGAAAAATGCAGAGCCGGGATCGTACCGGTCGGATTGGTTACGAGTACGCGATCGGCGCAGGTCTCAGCAAAAAGCTTTTGAAGCCGGGGTTCGCTATTCCGACTTCAAGGTTTATTCGGAAGTTTTCAGGTTACTTCAATCTTCCATGCAATTGCACCTCAGCAATAGTACCGCCATCCGTTATTCCCAGTTGTTTGAAGTTCATAAGGAACTGGAAGTCTTTTGTAACCGGGGGACCAGTGGTATTGACGGGAGTACCAGTACGGCACTGGGAGCTGCGGTTGTTACGGGCAAACCTACACTGCTTATTACAGGAGACCTGAGTTTCTTTTACGACAGCAATGCACTATGGAATGCTCATGTTCCGAAAAACTTTAAGATCCTGATCGTAAATAATAGTGGGGGAGGTATTTTCCGGATACTGCCCGGCGCCAAGGAAACCGATCATTTTAATCGGTTTTTTGAAACCGTCCACGGCCTAACGGCAGAACATCTCAGTGTCATGTTCGGATTTGCATACACCTCATGTCATACCGAAGATGAACTCACGCAACACCTGAAAGCATTCTTTGCCGCGACCGGACCAACTATACTGGAAATCTTCACACCTCCCGCGGAAAACGATCTGGTGCTTCAAGAATATTTTGACGCAATTAAATAGACTACAAAAGAGTTTTTGTCCATTCGTAGGCATCGTCTATAGAGCTAAAGGTTCGCAGAGGTTTGCTGCAAAAATTGGCCTCCAGTTCGGCATTTCGTTTACCCTCTTCGGAATGATAAACGATACCTATTCCCTTCAAAATGGGTAAGCTGTTCAGATATTTGTAGTCCACGGGTTTTACCGCGTAGGAGTTGATCCTGTTTGAAATAAGAACAATAGGACGGCTGCCCAGATAACTAATGGATTTAATGAGTAGGTGAATCCCTGTTTTTAACGAAAGGGATACACCTTCGTTTACTTCAGTAACAACAAAGCTACCGTAGAAGTATAAGGTAGCATATTCATTTTCAATACAATGGTCTAAGCCAATCTCCTCCTGAAGAATGGCATGGCGGGGATGCTTCATTACGCGTGAAATTAGTGAAATAACCACATAAAAAACAAGTAAATGCTGTGGGATTTTTCGGGGTATTATATTGTACCTTTGCGCCATGTTAGAGCTAGGTACATACAATACACTCCGCATCCTGCGCGAAACCGACCCCGGTCTGTATTTGGGAGATGAAGACGGGAATGAGGTACTATTGCCGCACAAATACAAACCTGAACAGTATGAGGTCGGGGATGAGATTGTCGTCTTTGTGTATTTGGATAATGAAGAAAGACCCATTGCTACCACTTTGAAGCCGGTTATGACACGCAATGAGTTCGGCTATGTGTGTTGCAGCGATGTGACCCGCTTTGGTGCCTTTGTCGATTGGGGATTGGAAAAGCAATTGTTCGTGCCCTTTAAGGAACAGGCTCGCCCCATGAAGCAGGGGAGTTGGTATATAGTTTACGCATACGTTGATGATAAGACCCAGCGACTCGTAGGTTCAAGTAAAACGAATCGATTTCTTCAGAACGAGAAGCTTACAATTAAAAAGTACGACGAGGTTTCCGTACTCGTAACTCATATTACGGATCAGGGCGCCAATGTGATCATCAACGGACAGCACAAAGGCCTCATTTTTCGGGAGGATATTTTTGAGGACATCAGAACGGGAGACCGACTTACCGCCTACATAAAGAAGGTTCGCAATGACCGGAAAATTGATGTGGTGCTTCATTCTCCTGGCTATCGGAGCATTGAACCTAATGCACAATATGTTCTTGAAGAACTCCAGGCCGCAGGAGGTTTCCTCGCTGTGCATGACAAATCGGATCCTGAAATCATTAAGAATGAGCTCGGCTTAAGCAAGAAGAGCTTTAAGAAAGCAATCGGAAGCCTTTATAAGGATAAAAAGATTGTAATTAGGGAAGACGGGATCGAACTTGTTTGATCAGTTTCTTCTCGGTTGATACCCATACGGAGAACACACAAACAACCCGCGCATTTCCTGGTAGACAATATTCTGAACCCGTCCACGGGCATTAAGTCCGTCAAACGAATTGGAGCCGCGAACACTTACCGAAAACCCATAGCTTCTTGATTTGATAGGAGGAGGGAGTTCCAATTTGTGATCAACGTATTGTCCAAGTTCTTCTACAACGGCCGACATATCCACAGGAATCCTGTAGTTCTGTTGATTCATCTTTAACGCTTTCAGCTTCTTTGAAAACAGGGTGTGTTTTGAAAAAGTGATCGGGGTCTCCTGATCTATCTCGGGAAGATCAGCCGCAGTAATCGTAAAATACCGGGTTTCGAAGTCGTATTGTGAATACCCCAAAAGTGGAGTTAGTATCAAGGCAAGCAGTACAATCTTTTTCATTTTCAACCGGTTTTTTACGGAAAATAGTAGCAAAAATTACACCAAACTAACTACAATTGCAACTTTTTGGCAGTGTTCGCAGGTACACCGTCTTTGTGTATCATTACACTAATGGTTTTGAGTCGCATATAGGACTCGCTAAAATAAACATAGCCACCATTGGCATTTCTTTCGGGGTTGGTACCCCAGCTATTCTTAACCTTGTAGTATTTCGTACCGTTTTGATCCCGTAAGATACCTGTGATATGCATCAGGTGATCGTCTGTCGTATTGTAGTTCTCAAATTCCGATTGACGATAAGCCTGCGTTATCGTCTTTTCCGGATATACCCCTTGCAGGGCTTTAATGTTGTTCTTCAAATCCTTTGGAATAACAGCGACGCCGTCTTTCGAAGAAAAAGTGCGTTCGCTTACATCACAGTCCAGTTCTACGGTATATCCGTTCTGCAAAGCGTAATCTACGGTCGCCATCATCTCATCCAGTGGGACATTGTAATAGCTTCCGTTACTGAAGTTATCCGGAATATTAAGAATAAACTGCTCGTAAAAAGGGGCATGCGTAAAGGAAGTAATAGTCACGTAGTTTTTGGGTTCTATCTTCGTCATTGTCTGAAAACTCTTCGGAGTGTACTCCTTTCCGTTGTACATAAAGGTTTCCGGGTTCGGGCCCAGGTAGGCATCGAGCACAGCGTCAATCGCACTTCTCCAGGTGGCGCTTAGTTTACGTCCCGGATTACCAATATAGGTCTCGAGCATGGACGAAAGAACGGCGACCATTTCCGCGTGATTATGTCCCGTCGCATCTCCCAACAATCCACTATATACTGAGTTAGGCACCAGGCCATAGTCATTCACCGAATTCATAACATCATGGGCCAAACCACCTTCGCTGAACTGCGCTTTTCCCTGGCGCATCACGAAATTCTCCGCCTTCTTGGGATAGGTGTGTCGCACATTGTACATTTCGGAAAGGTCGATACGCTCTCCGGTGAGTCTGATGATCTCGGATTCTAAAAATGAGGAGGTGGAAAAACTCCAACAGGTACCCGTGCGTCCCTGACTTATTACCGGGGTAGCCTCCAGGTCAATAACTTCTGAAAAGGAGTAAGGAGCCTGACTCCAGGTCGAGGTGGTCAGGAGCATTCCGAAGAATAGGATCAAATAGCGCATAACAAGTTTTTTAGATGTTACAAACCCACTTGCTTGGTGGGAACTTAGTATCTTTATGCTAAAATAAAAAATATGCAAACACCCGATTGGAAAACGGCCAAAGAATACATAGATATCACCTATAAAAAGTCAAATGGTGTTGCCCGTATTGCGTTTAACCGCCCGGAAGTGCGAAATGCCTTTCGCCCTAAGACGACCTTCGAGTTGCTGGATGCCTTTCACGATGCTCAGGAAGACACCAGCATAGGAGTAGTGTTATTGTCTGCCGAAGGTCCGTCACCTAAGGATGGCGTCTATAGCTTTTGCAGCGGAGGGGATCAAAGTGCAAGAGGGCATCAGGGATATGTGGGTGAAGATGGATACCATCGTCTCAATATACTTGATGTACAGCGATTGATCCGCTTCATGCCGAAGGCTGTGATCGCAGTGGTACCGGGATGGGCCGTAGGAGGGGGGCATAGCCTACACGTGGTGTGCGATCTCACGCTGGCCAGTAAGGAACATGCGATCTTCAAACAGACGGATGCCGATGTGACCAGTTTTGACGGGGGATATGGATCCGCCTATTTGGCTAAGATGGTGGGACAGAAGAAGGCCCGTGAGATATTTTTCCTGGGACGAAACTACAGTGCTCAGGAGGCGTTTGAAATGGGCATGGTCAACGCTGTGGTTCCGCATGACGAACTTGAGGCTACGGCCTACGAATGGGCCCAGGAAATACTTGCTAAATCGCCCACATCGATCAAGATGCTCAAATTCGCCATGAACCTCACGGATGACGGCATGGTTGGTCAGCAGGTGTTTGCCGGGGAAGCCACCCGCCTGGCATACATGACCGACGAAGCCAAGGAGGGAAGAGATGCGTTCCTGGAAAAGCGCAAACCGAATTTTGATAAGAAATGGCTACCCTAACGGGAAATTCCACCCTTCGACAAGCTCAGGGTAAAAAATTAAAATCAAAATTGAAAACTCCAAACACCAAACACCAAACACCAAACACCAAATTCCAAATAACCCAATAACCCAATAACCCAATAACTTAGTAACCAGTAACCAAATGAAACACTTTCTGGTCATCATATTATTAGTCGGCCTCATAAGTTGTGAGACAAAGACTAATGTTTCTCCACAACAGGAATGGAGATTGGTATATCACAACGACGCTGAGGGAAATGCCCTTTACGGAAGTAAGGAAACGCTGATGGATGCTGTACGGAAGGGATTACCGGTTCGGATTGGTTTCGGTTTTCGAAGCTCCCGGGATACGACACGTTCAGTAGAACACGTAGCCGATGCCAAGTTTCTCACCATTATGGACAACGGAGAGGTCTTTGCGCAGATCGATCCAATTATCGGGCAGCGGCCGGTGCGTGATGGTGATACGTTGAAGATCCGTTTCCGAAACTCCAATAAATGGGTGAAGATTGCCGGGACAAATGGATATTCTACCGCTTTGATGATCGATTACCTCAACGACAGTCTGGTAAACCCTGGCAGGGATGGGCGAGCCGGGACGTTGTGGTATGTGTATACCTCTGGATCGATTTCTTCGGAAGAGAAGTCAGAACCTATTTGGGATTAGGTGTATTCCTGATTATTTAGTAGTCAGTAGTCAGTAGCCAGTAGAGGAAGGTAGTGCCTAACGTCTCATACCTCATGCCTCACACCTCACACCTAAACCCTCAATCCACCAACGTCACTGAATCTGGATTGTAATCGAGCAATACCGATGACAGAATCTCTCCCTGAAAGTTGGCAAATGCAACGCCCCAGGTAGCAGCGCCAAATTGTTGAAAGGAAAAAACGAGTCTGTTCCTGGAGATATCTCCTGTGTAGTGAGTAATTATCATTTGGTTCAATCCGTGCGCTTCTTGTAGCTGTGTAAAGAACATATCGGCTATGTCCGGAGAGGACTCAAGGGTACCTGTTTCCAGGTTGAGAATTACCGGTACGTGTATGAAATTCGGATCAGGGCTTTCTTCCGGATGAGGAATTATGGTTTTGTTATTTTGAGTAAACTCATCCCCGAAATAGAGTAGGGAGGAATCTCCAAACATCCATTCGAGTGTAAAAGGTGCTGAAGACACCAATTCAAAATCCGGACCGGAATAATGGGCGACGGACTCTTCGGGACTGTCGGCAAAAACCAGATACAACTCATTGCCGTCATTAAACACCCAGTTGGTTGTGCTTCGTCCTGGGTTTATTCGCTTGTGAAGCGTACCATCGTTTTTGTTAAATACGAAAACGCTATCTCCCAGCTGTCCGGACGGTGAAGATACCAGGAACACATAGTCGGTACCCACTAATATCTTCCATATCAGACCAATATCTTCGTTAAGGGTGGTAAATACTTCACAACTGCCGTCGCTGGCTTCGCGATAGATCTGTGTTGTAGGGTTTTGAATAACTATCGATTTGTAAACAAAACCATTGTCATGTGCTGATCGCAGCGCCTGACTCGGAACCACGCCACATACATTATCATATGTGGTGAACGTACCTGTGCTGAAGTCATACTTGTAATGATAACGCGTTTCATTATTATCCTTGACAATGGTATAGTTTCGTCCTGACTGCACCGGACGGTAGCCGTTGGGCATACCAAATGTTTCTGAAAGGTTGATCACTTCCGAAACCTGTCCGTCCTCCGATACTGTCTGCGCGAATGTTGTACCGCCCACGAAGGAAGTCACTCCCACAGAAAGAGAACCTGTGGCGCCCCCTCCATTGCCGTTTGTGGGGTCACCATCATCATTATTTTTAGAACAGGATGTGATGAAAATAAATACGAAAGCGAATATGTAGGCAAAGTACTTCATAGTGATTTTTTAAGGTCGGGCTAATATAGAAAATTAGTAAGAATCTTCATGCACATTTGCCACTGCGCGGCCACTCGGATCGTTCATATTTTTAAAGGCCTCATCCCATTCCAGTGCAATAGGGGTACTACAAGCCACAGACGGTACCGAAGGTACGCTCAAGGCAGCCGTATCACTCGGGAAGTGTTCAGCAAAGATGGAGCGATAGTAAAATTCTTCCTTGCTCGTTGGAGTTTGCAGCGGGAACTTGTATTTGGCATTGGCCAACTGATCGTCAGTAACTTCCTGCTCCACGATCTCTTTAAGCGTATCGATCCAGGAATAACCCACACCATCTGAGAACTGCTCTTTTTGGCGCCAGGCTACGCTTTCGGGTAACATATCTTCGAAGGCCTTACGCAGCACCCATTTCTCCATACGTTCTCCGTTGATCATCTTGTCTTGTGGATTAAGGCGCATGGCAACATCCATGAATTCTTTATCCAAAAACGGTACCCGACCCTCAATTCCCCAGGCAGCCAGCGATTTGTTGGCTCTCAGGCAGTCGTACATATGCAGTTTATCCAGCTTGCGAACTGTTTCCTCGTGGAACTCCTTCGCATTGGGAGCCTTGTGGAAATACAGGTACCCACCAAAGATCTCATCACTTCCTTCTCCGGACAGCACCATCTTGATTCCCATGGCCTTAATAGCCCGGGCCATCAAATACATAGGCGTAGAGGCCCGCACGGTGGTTATATCGTATGTTTCCAAATAGTAAATCACATCACGAATGGCGTCGACACCTTCCTGAATGGTAAACTTGATCTCGTGATGCACTGTTCCCAGGTGATCGGCCACTTTTTGCGCTGCGGCCAGATCGGGAGAACCTTCCAAACCGATGGCAAAGGAGTGGAGGCGGGGCCACCAGGCAGATTCGGTATCTCCGGATTCGATACGTTTATCGGCATATTTCTTGGCGATAGCCGACGTGATTGAGGAGTCCAGACCGCCCGATAGGAGCACACCGTATGGAACGTCACTCATCAGCTGCCTGTGCACCGCGGCATCAAGCGCTTCGCGAAGGGCTTCAATATCGGTCTCGTTGTCTTTTACATTCTCATAATCCATCCAGTCGCGTTGGTACCAGCGCACCAATTCACCGGTGCTGCTGTGCATATAATGACCCGGAGGGAAGAGTTCTATGCGTGTGCATACGCCTTCCAGGGCTTTCAGTTCGGAAGCGACATAGAAGGTTCCATTCTCGTCCCATCCCATGTACAGCGGAATAATACCCATGTGGTCGCGGGCGATGAGATACTCGTCCTTTTCTACGTCATACAGTGCGAAGCCGAATATTCCATTAAGATCGTCCAGAAAGTCCGTACCCTTTTCACGATACAATGCAAGGATCACTTCGCAGTCCGATTTCGTAAGAAAATTGTAGGTGCCTTCAAACTGTTGCCTAAGTTGTTGATGGTTGTATATCTCACCATTTGCCGCCAATACCAAATTTCCATCCTCACTGAACAAAGGTTGTTTTCCCGAGGTTGGATCCACGATAGCCAATCGCTCATGGGCCAGAATGGCTTTCTCATTACTGAAAATACCGCTCCAGTCCGGGCCGCGATGTCTCAGGCAACGAGACATATCCAACAATTTGGGACGGAGTACTTCCGTCGGTTGTTTCAGCGTAAAGGCACATACAATTCCACACATAACTTCTTATTTTCTATTATTTATTACTATTTATTATTCCCTTCAGAAACAAAAAAACCCGTCAGACAAAAAACCTGACGGGCCATATATCGCGACAAGTTTTTGCTACGGCATTCCGTTATTAGTATTGTTATTATTTGTATTGAATACGAACATCAACTTGTTTGTTGTTTAATGATGGGGTAAATATAGAAATTTAAATAAAAGAAAAAACCAGAGGTGCTAAATTTCTTTTATCCACCTGGTTGCCATACTTATCAAAATACACATACTTTAACAGGCCTTCGCTATTAAGTCGAACGCGATAGAGGAACATACCGGCTTCGTGGAATTGGATAATTTCTCCCGATTTCACATACGAACCATCCAGAAGATTACTGGCGCTTACCTGAATATTCTCAGGAAGTGCATAAGTGGGGACAAACTCAACGTGAGCTACCAGCTGTGCATCTTTGTCATAGAAGGCTTTATATCCTGGAATTCCTTGTTTTTTGAAGTGAGTTGCGTAGAAGAAATCATCCCCGCCATTGATGAAATTGGATTGTTGAAGCGTCCATTCGTAACTTAAAGTTCCGGGAAACCTATTTTGGTGAGCGACTAGGACATTTACCGGAACCTCATTTTTAGCAATTACGGTAACATCAATCTCCTTGTATTGGGCGCGTAAGGTCGCGGGGATGATCAAAGTAAAAACTAACAACAGGTAAGAAACTCTTTTCATTTTTATTTTAAAGATACGCTCGTATCCAGATAAAAATGAGCCGATTAAGATT
>CAZTLE010000141.1:0-11036 GCA_964614415.1 uncultured Aureitalea sp.
TAACCCATTTTTTGTGCTCCATGAACCATTTGGTTCGCACAGATGGAAAGCCTTTCGTTAAAAAGGCCGCTATAAAAGGATGCGTGTGTAACGTAATCTTTTTATAGTCTTTTTTGAAGAGTCTTTTCAGGTCTTCGGTAATCTTGTCTACCAATACGATCGGTGCTTCAATCTCGCCACCTTCCCCGTTGCTGGGGTCTTCTTCGCGAGTTTTTATATTCATCTCCGGTCGTACGCGTTGACGTGTAATTTGTACCAGGCCAAATTTACTCGGGGGTAATATCTTATGCTTGGCCCTGTCATCCTTCATCTCCTCACGAAGGTGGTTGTACAGTTTTTTTCGGTTGTTGGCATTGGACATATCGATAAAATCGATCACCACAATACCTCCCATATCGCGAAGGCGAAGCTGACGTGCTACCTCGGTAGCAGCGATCAGGTTTACCTCCAGTGCCGTGTCTTCCTGGGATTTTGACTTATTACTCCGGTTACCACTATTCACGTCGATGACGTGCATGGCTTCGGTATGTTCAATTACCAGGTAGGCTCCTTTACTGCCGGATACGGTCTTTCCGAATGAAGTTTTAATTTGTCGTTCGATCCCAAACTTTTCATAGATGGGAACTTTCGAATCATAAAACTTAACGATATTCTCTTTTTTGGGTGCAATTTCCTGCACGTAATCTTGTATTTGCAAGAAGAGGGTCTCATCGTCAATATGAATGGCGGTGAAATCGTCATTGAAAACATCACGAATTATGGATGTTCCCCTGCTTAACTCGCTCAGCACCTTAGATGGGTGGTGCGCCCCCCGTAGCTTTTTACACATCGCTATCCAGCGATCTTTGAGATTCTGAAGATCTCTATCCAGTTCTGCTACTTTTTTGCCCTTGGCTACAGTTCGTATGATCACCCCGAACCCTTTCGGTTTTATACTTGTGATCAAGCGCTTCAACCTGTCTTTCTCCTCCCGGGACTCTATTTTCTGAGAAACAGAAACCCTGTCGGAAAAAGGAACCAGAACGATATAACGCCCAGCTATGGAAAGCTCGGAGCTAATACGAGGTCCTTTGGTGGAAATAGGCTCTTTTACGATCTGAACCAGAATGGATTGATTCGACTTCAAGGCACTGTTAACGCCTCCGTTCTTGTCAATCTCCTTTTCAAATGGGAAATTTTTTAGAGAGAAATCTCTAAGTTTACCTGTGCTTACACGTTTCACGAATTTTAAAAGGGAAAGTACTTTAGGACCCAGGTCATGATAATGCAAAAAGGCATCTTTTTCATAACCTACATTAACGAATGCGGCATTTAAGCCTGGAACCGTTTTTCGGATTTTGGCAAGATATACGTCGCCTACCGAAAACTTGTTGTTCTCTTCCTCCTTGTGTAATTCGATTAGTTTTCCATCTTTTAAAAGGGCAAAATCAACTTCCTGTGAACTGGATCTTACAAATAATTCATAGCTCACGGTTCATTAATTTTTATCCCGCCTCGTAATAATTACTCGTAATAATTAGAGGACTGCGGGATGGATTAAACAATATTTTATCACAGGTTTTATCTCGAAGTACGCTGTATTCGGTCGCTTTCAAAACAGCAGCACTTCAAGTGGTTAAACCCGAAGAAACTATCGGATGCTACCCGATAATCTCAATTTCAAAGAACTTTAAATGATGTTTCCCAAGGGTTCCAAAAGCGGAGGCACCATTGGGAAACCTATGTAAACGAAAAAAGTAGTGCGAAACTACTTTTTCTTGTGACGATTAGCGCGTCTTCTTTTCTTACGCTTGTGCGTTGCTACCTTATGTCTTTTTCTTTTTTTACCGCTAGGCATATGTAACGTTGTTTATTTGCTTGCCTCCACGTTAACACCTTTTTACCCTACTCATGAGGAGCGGTTTGCAAACGGTGGCAGGCAGGTTATTTAATCTTCTATTTCGACATTGGCCTTAACACCTTCTACGAATACCTTGGCAGGCTTGAACGCAGGGATATTGTGAGCAGGAATTTTGATAGTTGTGTTCTTAGAAATATTTCTTCCGGTTTTCTCTGCTCTTCTTTTTATAATGAAACTTCCGAAACCTCTTAGATATACGTTGTCTCCACTCTCAAGCGAGTTCTTTACCTCGTCCATGAAGGATTCAACGGTAGCTTGTACATCACCTTTTTCCATTCCTAGTTTTTCCGAAATTTTAGCTACTATATCTGCTTTAGTCATGCTATTTGGGTTTTAATTAATTGTTATGAATAGGTTTAATTTTCAAGACGGCAAATATAAGGATTTTAAAATCAAATATTCAAATGGTAAACCATTAAAATATAAATAGATATGGGCTATTTTTATCAAATGCCAAAAATAAGTCCGCTTTTTTCTAAGAATCTCATTTCGTGGTATTTACAAAATAAACGAGAACTTCCCTGGCGACAAACTTCCGATCCCTACCGCATTTGGCTCTCCGAGATCATGCTCCAGCAAACACGAGTGGCTCAAGGGCTGCCTTATTACGAAAAGTTCGTCGCCGCCTTTCCCACGGTCAAAGATTTGGCGTCAGCCACCGAGGAACGTGTCCTCAAGCTCTGGCAGGGTCTGGGCTACTACTCCAGAGCGCGCAATCTTCATGCTACGGCACAATATGTGGCCTTCCAGTTGGACGGAGTTTTTCCCAATACCTATAAAGGTTTGCTTGCACTTAAAGGAGTAGGTGATTACACGGCCAGCGCAATTGCATCCATATGTTTCTCGGAGCCGTGTGCTGTGGTCGACGGGAATGTGTTTCGCGTACTTTCCAGGGTGTTTGGCGTAGAAACTCCTATCAATAGTACCCGGGGCATAAAGGAATTCAAAGAACTCGCTCAGGCTGTATTGGATGTGGAGCAACCGGGAGTTTTCAATCAGGCGATCATGGAGTTCGGAGCGAGGTATTGCGTGCCGCAAAACCCGGATTGCCTCAACTGTATTTTTGCCGATACCTGTGTCGCCCTTCAGAAAGGCAAAGTATCCGAACTTCCGGTCAAGCCGAAGAAAACAAAGGTCAGGAAGCGTTATTTCAATTACCTGGTGGTCGTGTCTCAGGACGGGCGGACGTTGTTAACCCAACGGAAAGGAAAGGGCATTTGGCAAAACCTGTATGAGTTTCCGCTAATAGAAACGAGTGAAGACACAGACGCCTCTTCGGTAGCAAATGTGATCCACCCGGATAATGCCATTTTGAAAGAAGCGCTGGAGGCACCTGTATTGTATAATGAGGAACCCGTCGTTCACAAGCTTTCCCACCAACATTTGTACACCCGATTTTGGATTGTGACCACCGGAAACCTCAATGGATTGGGCGTCCCGTTCTCCCGGATTGACGAGTATGCCGTCCCTGTTTTGATAAGCAACTTTATTTCAGAGTTTTCGGGTTTCAAAGAGTGAAAAATTACCTATCTTTAAATTACAAACCATACCTTTGTATTTCTATTTTAATTTCTGAAAATCATGAGTGGAACCTTGAACAAAGTAATGCTAATTGGCCATACCGGAGACGAAGTAAAGATGCATTATTTTGAAGGCGGAGGAAGTATAGGAAGATTTCCATTGGCCACGAACGAAACGTACACAAACCGTACTACGGGAGAGCGCGTTTCCAACACCGAGTGGCACAATATTGTCGTTCGGAATAAGGCTGCGGAAATCTGCGAAAAATACCTTAAAAAAGGCGATAAGGTTTACATAGAAGGGCGCATTAAAACGCGAAAGTGGCAGGACGAAAGTGGAAATGAAAGGTACAGTACCGAAATTCAGTGTACCGATTTCACGTTTCTTACTCCCAAAGCTGAAAGCATGGGAGCGCAACAAGGAGCACCATCCGGTACTCCACAGTCATCACAACCTGCGGCATCCAAGCCCATTACACCCCAGGTGGAAGATCCCATTGGAGACGATGACGATCTCCCCTTCTAGTGTGTAACTAAAGACAACACTTTGGATATAGAGCCTCCCAGTTTATTGTTATTCACGTTAGCTAGCGCTACCCACGTTCTCGGTATTGTTGTTTTACTATTGCTGTTGCTCTGCTCGGCACTGATCTCAGGAGCTGAAGTGGCTTTCTTTTCTCTTACGTCGGCCGATCTTGCTCCGGATAGCAAAATGCCCGAATCTCGCAAAAAGCGTATCGTGGCAAGACTGTTGTCTCGTCCCAAGAAGTTACTGGCGACCATACTCGTTGCCAACAACACGATCAACATCGCCATTGTATTGCTCTTTGAATCACTAAGCGATCGCTGGTTTGCCGGGATGGACTACGACATCCCCGTCCTTGGCTGGTCTCTGGACCTGGTCTTTATTTTGAAGATTGTCGTAGCGACCTTCCTTATTCTTTTATTCGGAGAGATCCTTCCAAAGATCTATGCACAAAGAAACCGTCATAGCTTTTCCTTGTTCATGGCATATCCGCTTAGGGTTTTGGATGCTCTTTTCTCCTGGATCACGCTTCCTATGCGAAACACCACCCTGTTCATGGAACGCCGACTGGGAAAGCAAAAGTCCAATTTGAGTGTGGATCAGTTGTCACAGGCATTGGAATTGACCTCCGCCGAGGATACCACCCAGGAGGAGCAGAAAATACTTCAGGGGATTGTTACTTTCGGAAATACCGATACCAAACAGGTAATGAAACCACGTATGGATATCTTTGCGCTCAATGAGGCTTCCAGCTACAAGGACATTATCCCGGAGATCATCTCGCATGGCTACTCTCGAATTCCCGTGTACGAAGACAGCATAGATAATATTACCGGAATTCTCTACGTAAAGGATCTCATTCCTTACCTGGATCGTAAGACTTTCGATTGGGCATCGTTAAAAAGAGATGCCTATTTCGTGCCTGAGAACAAAAAACTCGATGATCTGCTCAATGAGTTCAAGGATATGAAAATGCACCTGGCTATTGTGGTGGATGAATACGGGGGTACCAGCGGACTCATTTCCCTGGAAGATATTATCGAGGAGATCGTGGGGGAGATCAGTGACGAATTCGATGATGATGACCTGATCTTTTCCAAGTTGGACGACAGTACATTCGTGTTTGAAGGAAAAACACCACTCAAGGACTTTTACAAAGTAATTCAACTGGAAGATCCGCAGTTGTTTGAAGATGTGAAAGGGGAGGCTGAAACACTCGCAGGATTCCTTCTGGAGATTTCCAGGGGATTTCCGAAGAAGAATGAAATACTAACTTTCCACAACTATTCGTTTACCATTGAAGCCTTTGAGAACAAACGGATCAAGCAAATAAAACTTTCTATTCTGTAGTATGCGATTTTTAGTAGGTATGATACTTGTGTTGTTGTTAGCCTCCTGCAGACAGGAGGTGCGCGTAAAGCCGGCGGCTATGTTGCGCCTGGATTATCCGGCTCCCGTATACAAAGAAGCGGTTTCAGATTGCCCCTATGAATTCGTAAAAAACTCGGAAGCCACTTTAGAACCGAAAGAAAACTGCTGGATGAACCTTCATTACGGTAGAATGAAAGCGACTGTGTATCTCACCTATCGACCAATTGCCAATAACAATCTCGATTCACTCCTTTACGACGCTCAGAAACTCACCTACGATCACACCATCAAGGCCGACGCTATTTTCGAGCAACCCCGGGTTGATTCCGTCAACCGGGTTTATGGAATGTTCTATATGATCGACGGTAACGCAGCGACTCAGTCACAGTTCTATGTAACAGACAGTGTGAATCACTTTGTTACAGGATCGCTCTATTTTGAATCCAAACCCAATTTCGATTCTATCTATCCGGCCGTGGTCTACTTGCGGGAGGACATCCGACGGATTATGGAGACAATTTCCTGGAAGTAGAACTTCCAGGAAATTCCAAATTCCAAATCTCAAATTCCAAAATACAAATGCCCGGTCTTTGCGATCCGCGCAAGGCGGAGAAGCAAACTGCCATTTGAAACCGACTGCGTCGGTCGCTAGCTCCCTCGTAGTATCATATCAGTTTTGAAATTTATAATTTGTCATTTGGAATTTACCTAAATTTGATTTTTAGAAATGGCCCATGTCTAACCCCCAGCTTAAGTGGCTTTATTTGATCATTCTTTCCCTTATCTGGGGAAGTTCCTTTATCCTTATAAAGAAGGGCCTGGTTGGGCTTACCGATTTCCAATTGGGCGCCTTGCGAATCTGTCTTACCTCGCTTTTCCTGTTTAGTGTTGGATTTAAGAGCGCCATGCGCGTGCCTAAGAAACACTGGGTTTGGATTGCGGCCACCGGATTTCTTGGCACCTTCTTTCCGTCCTTTTTATTCGCTATTGCTCAGAACCACATAGATAGTGCCGTTGCCTCCATACTCAACTCACTCACACCACTCACCACGGTAATTGCAGGGGTAACCATTTTTGCCATAGCCTCTACCCGAAGGCAAATGTTGGGTGTGGTTATCGGGCTTGTGGGAACTGCCATGCTCATCATTGCCGGAGCCGATTTTAATCCGGATCAGAACTACTGGTATAGTCTGTTGATAGTAACTGCGACCATCGGTTATGCGATAAACGTAAACATCATTAAGAAGTATCTTAATACTGTGAATGCCCTTGCCATTACTACGGGTAATTTCATTTGCATCTTTCTTCCGGCCCTTGTAATTCTTTATGCGACCGGTTTCTTTGAAACCATTTGGAGTTCCCGGGAAATGCAAATTTCGTTTTTATATGTAGCTCTGTTATCATTGTTCGGAACGGCTATTGCCAAAGTATTTTTTAACAAACTAATACAGATTGCGACCCCGGTGTTCGCCTCTTCCGTGACCTATCTCATGCCCGTAGTGGCGGTTATGTGGGGCCTTATTGACGGAGAAGGATTTAGCTGGTGGCAAATTCTGGCCGCCATTATCATTCTTTTTGGGGTCTATTTATCCAATAAGCGTCAGAAAAAGGAATAAGAATTAACTAATAATAAGGCATTTACATAATTTTTTCCGAAATTTAGGTAACTAAAGATGTGTGTTATGGGAAGATTTTATGTTCGATATGGAATCGCCATTGCAGTATTATTAGCCGCTTATTTTCTTCTTTCCTGGTTAATCGGGCTGCATAAATATCCAATTTTCAGTGCCCTCAATGGAGTCTTCTTCGGATGGGGGATCCTAATGGCGATGAAGAAATACAAAGCGTCCACAGATTACTTTGCGTATCAGGACGGTTTTCAGGTAGGACTGTTCACAGGAGTTATTGCTACCTTCCTGTTTTCGGCGTTCATGGCACTCTTTATCTTTTATATAGATACCCAATTCACCCAGGCCATACTTGATTCCTGGGAGCTTAATTACAACAAAGGATCACTTATCATCATCATATCGCTTATCATGATGGGGTTGTCTACCACCTTTGTGTTGACGCTGGCATTTATGCAACTGCTCAAAGATTCCTGGAATACGGCCAAACGCGGTTAAATTCCTAAAGAAAATAGCATAGGCAAGCCTTTGTAGTTTCCACATTTACAATTATATTTGCACCCGCCTTAGCGAGATGCTGTAATGGCTATTGTATTAAGGCCACCAATTTTAAAACGTAAATAAGTAAACGAATACGCTATGTATGCAATTGTAGAGATAGCAGGGCAGCAATTCAAAGTTGCGAAAGATCAAAAGGTCTTTGTCCATCGTTTGTCCACTGAAGAAGGAAAGAAAGTTGCTTTCGATAATGTACTTCTTATTGGCGACGGAGACAAAGTAACCGTTGGCGCCCCGGCTATAGACGGAGCTCAGGTAGGAGCGAAAGTCTTGCGTCACCTAAAGGGTGATAAAGTAATCGTCTTCAAAAAGAAAAGACGTAAAGGATATCGAGTAAAAAATGGTCACCGACAGTCACTTTCTGAGATCGTAATCGAAAGTATTGTGGCTTCCGGTGCTAAGAAAGCAGCTCCTGCTAAAGCTGAACCAAAGGCAAAAGCAGAGCCAAAAGCAAAAGCAGAACCTAAGAAAGCTGAAGCCCCTAAGGCTGAAGCCAAAAAAGAGGCTCCTGCTGCTAAAGAAGCTGCGACCGATTTGAGCTCGATGACTGTTGCTCAATTGAAAGCACTGGCCAAAGAACGCGGAATTTCAGGTTATTCTTCTATGAAGAAAGCCGACCTTATTGCCGCCTTAAGTTAAACCCTGCCTGCCGCCAGGTAGGCCTTAAAACCGAAAGAAAATGGCTCATAAAAAAGGAGTAGGTAGTTCTAAGAACGGTAGAGAATCGGAATCGAAACGGTTAGGCGTTAAGATCTTTGGTGGACAAGCTGCCATAGCTGGAAACATAATCGTTCGCCAAAGAGGTTCAGAGCATCACCCGGGTGAGAATGTATATGCCGGTAAGGACTATACACTACACGCCAAGGTAGATGGAACCGTTAAGTTTGAAAAGAAACGCGGAGGCAAGTCCTACGTGTCTATTATTCCTCACGCAGAGGCGTAAATCTATATTCGTTTGTCATCCTGAGCGCAGTCGAAGGAAGACAAAATGAAACCTAAGAAGATACTGCGAAAACCCTCCATAGCCTTGGCGATGGAGGGTTTTTTTATTACTTCAAAATGTCCTTGACGATCTTGAGATGGTGCTGTGTGTGCACCTCCAGGAACCGAATGGACTTTCCACGGTTTATGGTTCCGAATACCGGATGATCGAAATGCGCGTCTTTGTCGAGTTCCAGTAAATCCGGAATTCGCGATCGCACCAATGCTAATTGCTTTTCTATGTCCTCGGTGTGAATCACATCAGGAGGACGAACCGAAGCCGGTGACTGAGCCCGGCCACGCGGGATATAATTAAAGGTCAACGACATGGTGCCGATAAACGAAAAACTCGATTCATACAGCTCCGGATTTGAGTCTGAAAGCGTCTCACCAATGGCAAGGATCGTTTTCAGCATATGATCCAGATGCCAGGCCACATCGGCCTTAGAAACTTCCGTGTTACGTACATCCCGCTGTGCGATGTACGATTCAATGAGGTCTACCTGCGACAACAAATGGTCCGGGTTGTTGCTTTTCATTTTAATCTGACTATACACTACGAAGACGATTAGAATGACTACTACACTTGCTAGAAATTTTTTCATAAAAGAGAATTAGAATTGAAAACGATATCCGAAGTCCGGAAAGAACCCGATCTGATCTACCTGATCCACCCGGTTTGTCAATCGGTTGTATCGTCTTACAAAAACGTTTTTGTTATTGGTTAGATTTTGAATATCCAGGTATATCTGGTGTGATGACTTTTTCTTTTTATTATTGATCCTGTATCCGAATTTCAGGTCCCATCGGAGGTAGTCATCATACTGCTCACTAAAGGCAATATCCTCCTGAAGAATTTCAAAGCCTGCGGCTTGAGAAGCCTCCAGATCAACCGGTGTAAAGTACCGCCCACCTGAAATGGTTAGACGTGTATCTACGAATAGTACATTTCTCTTAGCCCGGCCTATGGTAAACTCTCTTCCACCCAGAAAGTTGACCACATATTGATTGTTGAATGGGGTATTCCGCTCAATACCATCACTCCCTTCATATCTGCTTTCAAAGAAGGAGGAGGTGAGCAATCCGTGATACCCTTTACTGAAAAACTTTTCCAGCGTAAGTTCGATGCCGCGGTTAAAACCGGTACCCTCATTAACAAGGGAAACCCGGTCATTCTCAAAGACGAAGTCTGCGCCTTCGGTAAGCGTAGAGTAACTGGATGGAAAGGGCTCTACGGCTGCCTTGCTGATATCCTGGTAGTAGACTTCAAATTTTCCCCTCCAGTTGGGTGCAAAAGTGATATCGTATCCAACCACGTAGTGATCGCTTCGGGTAAAATCCAGATCCTTGTTGGTCTGAATTATCTCTCCATTCACATTTTCGTTCAGGAAGAGAATGGGTAATGGCACTGTTTGGTGATGAATTCCGTATCCCAGGCTTATCGTTTGATTTTGAGCCACTTTGTAGTTCAGCCCCGCACGTGGTTCCCAAACAAATTCCTCGCTTAGCGTACTATACTGACTGTGCATCCCGGCATTCAGCGTGAGGTTTTCGGTAAGTCGGAACTGCCCCTGAACAAAAGGTTGAAGAATACTCAGGTTGTCATCCACGTCCAGATACGTAAACAGATCGGGATCGCCGTCTCCGTCCAGATCGGGTTGCATCTCACGGTCGCGTTGTACGGATTCCACAAGGAAGTATTCACCTAAAAAACCAACCTGAAGTGTTGATCTGTTGCTCAACTTGGAATTGTAGAGCGTTGAAAAGGTGTATCTGGATTCCGAATTATCAGCCTCGGTATAGCGTATAACCCGTTCGGCAGGGGTGTCCTTGTCAATGAAACGATCCTGAGTAAAATCGCTTCCGTTGGTTGAGAATCCAACAATTGTGCGGAGGTATGAATCATCCGTAAGCTGTAGTCGGTGTTTGAGACCCACTACACTGAAGTTAGAGTTAAAGAATGAATTCTCGTCTTCGGCGGCAAAGAGATCGCTTTCGTCAATATCATCGCCCAGGAATTCGATATCGGAAAAG
Source organism: uncultured Aureitalea sp. (assembly GCA_964614415.1). Taxonomy (GTDB): domain Bacteria; phylum Bacteroidota; class Bacteroidia; order Flavobacteriales; family Flavobacteriaceae; genus CAZTLE01. The sequence continues at coordinate 10,519 of CAZTLE010000141.1, forward strand.
CCGATGATACCGAACAATGAGAAAGTCCCCAGGGAACTTTTACCCAGGTTCACGTTGAACGAGAAGTCGCTGTAGTTGGGCGTGGCGGAAGTACCGCCGGCACCTACTCCCAGGATACTCACCAGCGAGTATCGACCGGAAAACAGGAACGAACCGTTATTCTTTCCCAGAGGTCCTTCGGCCATGGCCTCCACGCCTGAGAATACACCCACCTGTGCTGTAAATTCATAGTCGTCACGGTTCCCTTTCCGGAAGCCGAGATCGAATACACCGCCGAGAGCATTTCCGTATTCAGCAGGAAAAGCAGAAGTAAAGAAATCGGAGTTCTTCAAAAGATTGGGATTGATGGCAGAAACGGGCCCACCGGTGGTTCCGATAGAAGCGAAGTGGTTGGGGTTTGGTATGGGGATACCTTCCAGTCTCCAAAGCAGGCCCGTTGGGGAGTTACCTCGTACTACAATATCATTCCGGCTATCGTCGGGAGAGGAAACCCCGGCAAAGTTTGCAGCCAGGCGGCC
>CAZTLE010000142.1:0-1664 GCA_964614415.1 uncultured Aureitalea sp.
AATCGGCAGTAAGGCAAAATCCTGTGGCATCGAATTCATCGCTGAAACCAAATCCGCCGTTTAGCCCTACATAGTAGGCCGGTTTCTCATCCTCTATGTGCATTCCGTGGTCTTTCTCTTTCTCCTCAAGCTCCGGGCAGCATTTGTGGTTGAGAAGTTTTAGCTTGGGATCGAGCGCCTTTCCAAAGCTCTTAATATCTTTCGTTATAGTTCCCACGGTTTTGGCAGTATATTCAAATTTTGCTGTGTTGAACCTGTTCGGGCTTGTAAATCTCTTACAGTCGCATTCAATTTCGACCACCGTTTTTAGTTCAAAATGGATTAATGGATAGGCGTATTTCGACACGCGCACGAAATACTTTATTTCGGCCTCGCAAGCCCCATGGGTCAGCTTTTTGTTCGTTCCACTGTGCATCCACTTCGCTATTCTGGTCAAGTGATCGTAGTACTCGTAAAACTCGTCCGCTTCTCTCAAAGAGAGTCCGGCGGTACTCGAAGTGCTTATTCGTCTCACAAACTGTTTGAAGGTCTTTACGCTCTTCATGGCATCCAATACGAACTCCATATCACTATTGAAGCTATGAGGTTTTAGCTTGTTTCTCACTATGTCGTTTGGCGGCCCGAGGAGTCTAAAAGGAAATTTGAAGGACCCGATATTGTCCGTATCCGGAATAACTTGTGGCCCAAGGATTTGCTGAACATCACATTCAGATTCCTTCTTCTCTTCTTTGGCCTGAAGTATCATAGCTGTGAATGCTGCCTGGATCTCACCCATAAAGATTTGCTCAGGGGTCTTTTTCTTTTCAACAGGTTGCCCTGCCACATTAAATACCCCAAACAACAATGCAATTAGTAGGAGTATAGCAGATTTTCTAATAGTCTTCATGTCTTTCAGATTTTAAAGTTGATCCAAAGGAATCGCAAATCTGAACGTCAAATTGAAAGGATGTGAATTGCCTACTATTCGGTTAGAATTGAAGGCAAGAGGGTGAGAATCGCTATAATGAGTCTATCTTGTGCAGTAATGCCCCCACTTTGGTGCCTGAAACCGGCACCTGCTCCCCGGTAACGAGTTCCAGCATACTGTCTTGCTTATGAAAGGTTTTGGCGTATTGCAGATTGATGAGATAGGACTGATGGCTTCGGAAGAACGATAAATGTCTAAGCTGTTCATCGTAAAGTTTAAGAGCCTTGGAAACCACAAGTTTTCGTCCGTCATTGACAAAAAATTCAGAATAATTATTGTCGGATTTCACATAAAGGATATCGTCGGTCTCAACAATATGAATGGCTTCAAGGTTTTTAAGGACCAGTTTCTTCTTTTTCTGCTCCGGATTGAAGTTGTGAAAAAATGCCTTTAGTTGCTGATTGTAATGATCCAGGTTAATGCTTTCAACGGCTTTGGAAACAGCCTCGACCAATGCACTGTCTTCAAAGGGTTTTTCCAGAAAGTCGAGCGCACTGAATTTAAAAGCCTCCACGGCATACCTGCTGTAGGACGTTATAAAGATGATCTTAAAGGGAATGGTATTGTATGACCGAAACAGCTCAAAAACCTCATCCTGACCCAGATTAATGTCCGAAACCACCAGATCGGGTTGATGTATGGCAATCAACTCTTTGGCCTCGCTTACCGAATGGGCCAGGGGCGCAATTTGAAGTTC
>CAZTLE010000142.1:1680-10901 GCA_964614415.1 uncultured Aureitalea sp.
CGCAATGGTTTTCCTGACCTCTTCGGCCATGTGTACATCATCTTCTATTATTAAGCAGCCTTGTGACATATCACATATATTTCAAGGGAAAAGTTAGCACTATTCTGGTTCCCTGAGCCCCACTTTCCTCATTTTTTGAAATGATTTCCAGTTCAATAGGATAACGCTCGGCTTTGAGCAGGTTTTCCATCCGCTGCTTTGTTATGGAAGTTCCCATGGACTTGTGAAGGCTGTTTGCGTTGCTCTTTTCTACATGAATCCCTTTCCCGTTATCGCTGATCTCTACAACAATCCCTTCGGTATCGGTAAGTCCGTAGTGCACCTCTATCTTTCCGTCGGAAAGCCCACTAACACCATGAATAACTGCATTCTCCACAAAAGGTTGTGTAAACATCGGTGGAATACAAACATTGGTCATATCAAGTGTTTCGTCCACCGTTACTTCATAGGCGAACGAGTTGTTATGAACCAATTGCTGAAGGGCCAGGAAGTCGGAGATCGTGGTATAATCTTCCTCTACGGATATGAATTTCTCTACCGAATTCTCCAGAATATTCCGCATGAGCGTACTAAAACTACTGATGTATTTGGTCGATTTCTGAACATCGTTCTGCTTGATGAAATACTGAATGCCGTTAAGCGCATTGAACAGAAAATGAGGGTTTAACTGCATTTGAAGCAGTTTCTGAGTAAGTTCAGACAACTGAAGATTCCTTCGAATGCGATAGTTCTTATAGGCAAAAAAGACAAGCACCAGTAGCAGCCCTACTCCGCCCAGGGTGGCGAACCAGATATTCCGTTGGTTGGTTAATTGTGACGCTTTCAACTCGTTGTCACTTTCCAACAGTTCGATCTCGGCTGCTTGTTTTTCGGTCTCAAATTGGGCCGTTATCTCAGCAATTCGTTCGTTCTCCTGAATCAAATGAATGGAGTCCTTAAAGGCATCATACCGCCTGGACATGGCAAGGGCGCCCTTTAGATCACCCAAATTCTCATAGGCCTTTATCTGACCTTGCATTACTTTTTGGATCACTTCTTTTTTGGGAGAATGCGAATAGGCTTCCTGGAAGAAATCCAGCGCTTGCAGATTATTCCCTTTTTGCAGATACGAATCTCCGATTATATAATTGGCTACGTCCAGTTCCTGCAGGAAATTGATGTTTTCCTTTATTTCGATGGAGTTCCGGATACTTTCAATCGCCGCGTCGTACTGTTTAAGAGCCCATTGACTTTGACCGACCCCATGGTAAATGATGGCTGCAAGGCGTGATTCCGAAGGGTTTTCAATCTCCTCCAAAGCCAACATATTGTTCCGAATACCTTCTTCGGTGTCTATACGATCGTAGCCCAAAACATCGTGTACTTTGGATTTAGAATCTGTCTGAGCGCTGTAGAATGTAGATTGATCGAAAAAGTACCCGGCCAGTTTAGGTTTGGAAAGGTCCTGATAGATGATCCCAATGTTGAGGTAGGTAAGTGCCAGTCCTTTGGCCTTATTCTCTTTAGTGTAAATGTCTATGGCCTGCAAATACGAGCTGATGGCCTTATCACGCTCCTGTTTCTGATCGTATAACGTCCCTATTAAATTATAGGTGTCCCCTAATATAACGGGAGGTAGTTTTTCCTTGTACTTCAGATTATACTGAACTACGTCAAACGCTGCATCGTATTCCTTTCGCTGAGAAAGGCTGAGTCCTTTAAAATAGCAGGATCTTGCGATGAGAACCGTATCCTGAATCGCGAGAGCTTTCTCATGTGCCTCATGCGCATAGTAGTATACGCTGTCCATATCGGACTGCCAGACTTCATTGGCCTTTACCAGTAGATCCATGATCTCAGAATCGTCATTCTCCTGGGCAAGAAGCAATACCTGACTGCCAAAGAGGAGAAGAACCAGATATGTTATGTATCGGATCATTAGGCTACCCGCAAAATCCGAAATGGTAACAGGGGGAGTTTGCAGTAATTAAAGGTAACGAAAATTATGAGCAGTGGGGTGAGGTATTAGGCTTGAGGGGTGAGGGGTGAGGCCTACCTGCCGTAGGCAGGTGTGAGGTCTTTTTTCTCTATTCTTATTTCTATTCTCTAGTAATGAGTAGTGGGTAGTGAGAATTGAGTCATGAATCAAGAACTAAGACTTCATTATTCATAATTCAACAATCGTAATTCGTCATTCTCTGTTCTCTTCTCCATTTTCTATTTTCACTTTGATTCAGAACTTTCATAAAACAGAACCGCCATCAATCTTGTTTAGGTGATGGCGGTTATAAATATATTCGGTTTCTTTTTTAGCAATCCTATCTACTGATCTTCATCCCCATAATCAACCAAACCATTGAGAAACTCAGTAAACGACGTGGCCAAAAATTCCGGTTCTACATCTGAGTAGTAGACATAAACTGAGCCATAATCATTTTCTCCAAGTGACATTGCTAAAAATCCAGTTCCAGTATATCCAATAGGGGTCAAGTTTTCCGGTAGGACATCTCGACTTTCTAAATAGCTTTCCTCTAAAGTATCGTCTCCATACTTTAACGGGAGAAAACTTGAAAATCGTACTCCATCATCATAACCGCCGAAGTAAACCCCTGTGCTCGCAGAGCTTCCTCCATTATACACAAGCATAAAATCCTTATAATCGGAGGGAAACTTCACCCCCAATTCCAATTCTATCTCTTCTACCTCATGGGGTAAAACCAATTTTTCTTCAATATCTATTTCAACTATCATTTAATTGTTTTAGACTCTGTTACTCTTTTAACCGGGAATGATTTTTCAAATCTTCCAAAGTGCTAATAAAGGAAGATACCATCTAATCCTCTTCCGCTTCCATTTGTAGCCCGTCAATGAAGGCTTCAAAACTGGATGCTACATATATCTGCTCAAGAATTCTCCCATCGACCTGATTTGGTAGGATGGTGGGTTATCTATTATTGGTAACAGGATTAAGGATATAAGTAAGGTCTCAATCTTCGAAATACTTCATATTGTTTTCGCCTATGAACCCTTTCTTACCATTGTATTGTACTTCAAGAATTTTAAACTCTTCGTCATTATTGACTTCAATGGTGTGTGCCCAGGCAATCGTTTCGTATTCAGGAGCTATCATTCTGTTTTGTTTTACCAAATAACACCCTTTCTTGTTATCCTTTGTGAAATAAAAAATGTTTCGATTAAAAGTTTCAATGGTCTTCATTTCCAAAGGAATGAGTAATTGGTTTTGCTCATTAATCAAACCATATTGGTCATCTTGCTTCACAGTGAAAAGTCGCTTTCCGGCTTCTGCACTGTGAACCATTGATTCCCCATCCCAATTAGATAGATCTACCGGTTTGATGTCATCATACTCAGCGGGAATACGATTACCGCTTTTCAAAATGTGAATACCAATCTTGTTTTCTGCGCGCAGATAGTTTAACTCATCTTCGAATTTTACAAAGCTAACCATTCCCTGGGCAAGGACTTCATCCAAAACCTCGTCTGATGAGATTTCTGCAGTTGATCTCGGCTCTGAAAAATAGGAAACACTATTTCCACGAATCGCTTTCCACTGCCTAACAATGGTCTGTTCGTCATCATCCTGATATGAAATGGAATCAAATTGTATTGGAATAATCTCTTTTCCGCTAAAATCATAAAGCCCAAGTTTATCGCCTTTATACAATATAAAAGCATCTTCATCCATTTTAATCTCATCATATTCCGGAGGCAAAAGAACAGAGTTCTTGAAAAATATTCCTTGCTTACCGTTATTGCGGAGGAGATGAAATGTAAGACCTGTGAGTGAATCCCAATCAGATATTTCTTCATCAGAACTATGAAGAATTCTGTTCTCACTGTCAATAAGATGAAACCGGTCATTCTTTCTTACAATAGCCCGGAATTCAGGATTGTAATAATCCACGCAAATGAAAAAGTCTGCTTCATCGTATTGCGGTTCTATTAACAGATTGCCCCACACATCACAAAATCCCCAAAGATTACTTTTTCGATACGGGATCGGCTGACTTAGTAAGGCACCAAAAAGTTCTTCAGACTCCTGATCCATCTATTCAGTCTCCAAAAATATGTTCCACTCTTTTAACAAGTCAATCAATTCACTCAATGGAATTTCCAGGTTTAGGGAAGGCTCCTTCTCAGAGTAAAAGTATGCCGTATCTTTATCACACTCAAATTCTCCATCCAATCCAAACCCCCATACAACTCTTGGGTCGTGAATATCGGAGAATGTCTTTTCTCCATTCGATACGCTTTCCAAGTCCGAAATAATTTCATCCCACACAAAATTGGTCCCCACAAACAGAGCTAACAAGGTATACTTATCGTCAGTTGGCACCGGTCCGATTATCTCCGAACCATCAATCAAACTCTTTGTTGTAAAACTAATTTTTTTCATTTTGAACTATTTAAAGTAAATATAAGCTGTTTCAATTTCTTTCGTAATTTCATTAATATAGAACTCAACTTCAATACCATCTTTAGAGACTCCTCTAAATTTATTGCCCACATTGAAGAAAATGTTCTCTGATGAACTTTTTATGACTTCTTCCACCTGCTTGTAAGTCCATCCCTGGGGCCAAAAAGTATGAGTGTCCTTCTTTGCCATCCATTGACCAAGTTCTTCTACCCAGAATTCTATCTTTCCAATTTTCACAGTTTCACCGGTGGGTAACTTTCGTGTAGTGATATTTTCAAAGATTCTAATGAAATCGTTGTTCAAATTGCGCAACATATGCGCTCCTGAAACTGATATCTTATAGCTAAATCCTGACTCAGGAGTCAATCCATTACCTGGAAGATATTCATACTCGTCTACGATGTTCTCTCCTCTAGGCTTTTGAGGGTCCAATTTCTTAACTCGAACGTGTCCAAATTCAAGGTGGCCCTTAAATCGGGGTGAAACGACAAACTTTGCAAATCCGAAACGTTTCAAATTGTAAAGCTCATCTAAGAATTTGATCAGATCGTCACCGCTTTTCTTTAATACTTCTCTAAGAGCGGGCACCAAATCTCGTTCCGTTTTAAACTCTCCCAGTCGAACTCCTCTGTACTCGTAAACGAACAATTCATCCTTCTTACCAAATTTTAGTCCGGCCTTAGTCAATCGATTTATGGCTCTGCTGCCAAGTATTCTTTTCAGGAACGGTGTGATGATCGGATCAATTGAGGATAATGCACTACCGAATCGAACTGAAACAGCAGCCTGCGCCTGTAGCTCCGCGAAAAACTCTCTTACCCAACGCAGAATTTCGTCAGTTCCTTTACTAAGGGCCGCGACCACTTTGGCAAATAGCTCCAGGATGTTGTCCTTAAGATTTTTTAGACTTTTCCCGGTAAAACGCGCTATGGCCGTCTGCAAGAAGCCCAGCATATTCTCTGCCAGGGATCCTATACGTGCTATGATAGATTGAATGTTCTTTATTCCTCCGGTAAGTAAGGCTTCAATGACCATCTCGATCACAAAACCATAGAATGCCCCTACGTAATACGTTAGGCGTTCCGGGGTAACAATACGGGCCAGGGTTGCCAGGTCCAGTTCCTTTACCTGTTTCACAAGTTCACGAACCACAGCACTGAAATCAATAGCCGCAACGTACTGAACAAAACTGTCTATCAACTCCAATAGTCGGGGAACATTAGTTTTGGCCTTGGCCAGGAAAGCGGTTCCCTGTACCATCGCCTTGAACAGCAGGCCCAATAGGTCAAAAATGCCAATAAGCGTTTCTGCCAGACTATTCCATACACCACAAATAAAAGCATTGATAAGGTTAAGTCCGCGTTCCAGGAGCTCATCCAGGTTCTCTATCAATCCGGCCAATGTATCCAGTGCTTTGAAGATATACGGACGAACCGTTTCGTAGCGCTCACTCACAAAATTTGCTGCTCCTTCGACAGACAAAGTAACCGGAATTGAAACTCCTGGGAGCAGTGGCAGTAACAAAGGCACCCTCCCGTTCTTAAATCGCTCGATCCCTGCCAGGATCTCGGCATCCTTCTTCTCCAATTCGGCACGAAATTGTCGAACAACCTCACCTGCGTTTTCTTTTACCGGGGCCGTAAGACTGTCCGCTAATTGCTCCGCAAACGGAAATAGAACCGGTTTGAAATTCGGATTTTCGATCATCTCGGGATCGTCACTTTCATCGTCAGGGTCCTTTTGAATCTTCGCATCCGGGTCCCAATGGTGGGGTTTGAACGTAATATATTTCCGAAGGAAATCGGCCACATCTGTCATCGCGCCTCCAAGGGCTTCATAAAGTCCTATGGCCAGCACATTGGAAGCATTTGCTATCTGTGCTATTCCCGTAAGAATCGTAAGCGAGGCATTCTCAAGTTTCCCGGTTTCGATAAGCTCTTTTATTTCATCCGGGGTAAAATCCAGCTTGAAATCCGTAAAATATTCATTAAGGGCATCAATAAGAGACTTTTGCTTTAAGGCACTTACCTGCTCAAGTTTTTGAAGGTCGTTCAGGAAATTGACCCCCACTTTGAGCTTGGCTGTCTTCCCACTAAAAAAATCCCCGCGGTTGTCTTCCAGGAAAATGCAAATATCATCCGGAGCAGGATCTGCTTTGGAATATGCTAACTCCAGGTATTCTGCGTCTCTGGATACAAATACCTTCATGCGGTATTCGAACAATACAGTTTCGTTAGGATCGACCTTATCGTTCTTATTGACATCCTTAAACACTCTGAAAGAGCGGATGTACGGTTCGGGATCCACGTCAGACTCCGTTATGATCTCGGCATTATCAATCTTGGTGACTGTTGCCTGCGAAAACAAAAGATCATGAATCTCCTGACCTTCTCTCAACGGTGGGGCTTCTATAAATGGACTCGTAACCCGAAATAAGGTTTCTGTACTCATTTTTTATTTTTTTCTGTTAAACATTGATTATGGGAGATCCACCCCAAGCCGTATACATGCTTCGGAAAAAATTGAAAATAAACCATGGATCTCACGAAATGACACAAAGGGTCATTCCATTATGAGTGCATTCGATCGAATAAAAAAGGGATTACCATTCAGAAATCAAGACAACCGATTTCCACAATTGGCAACAAGTGAAGTACAAATATACATCTATTCAAACAAAAAACAAAATAATTTTGTAAAATGTTTGTATTATTTTGATGATCTATTTTCCAGTAGTGAGTGGGGAGTCATGAATCAAGAACCAAGAACCAAGAATCAGGAAACAGGATCTTTATTCTTGTTTTCTATTCTCCCTATAATTACCTATAACATTGAAAATTGAATATTTCAGTTATTTGGGATTTGGAGCTTAAGATTTGGAATTTGAAACTTGAAACTTGGATATTGAGACTCGATATAGAAGTCTCTGCTCTTTTCTCTATATTCTATGCTCCGAACTCAAAATTCAACACTTAAAACTCAAAACTTAGAACTTAGAACTCAACACTCTCCTCACCCAATCGCTCGTGTAAGGTCATCGATAAGATCATCAGCATCTTCAATACCCACGCTTAAGCGGATCAGCGCATCCACAACACCCGTTTTCTCACGCTCTTCCTTCGGAATACTGGCATGGGTCATACTAGCCGGGTGACCGGAAAGGCTCTCCACCCCGCCAAGACTTTCGGCTAATGTGAATATCTTGAGGTTTTCGACAATACGAACCGCTTCATCATAGTCATTCCCTTTGGTCACGAAGGAGATCATTCCGCCAAAATCATCCATCTGGGCCTTGGCAATATCGTGGTTGGGATGGTCTTCAAAACCGGGCCAGTAGACCTTTTCGATCTTCGGGTGATTACGCAGGAATTCCGCCACTTTTTTTCCATTCTCACAATGCCGTTGCATGCGCACATGCAGGGTCTTGATTCCGCGCAGCATTAAGAAACTGTCCTGAGGACCAGGCACAGCCCCACTGGCATTCTGAATAAACGAAAGACGTTCTGCGAGATCGTCATCATTCACCACTAACGCTCCCATCACAACATCACTATGACCCCCCAGGTATTTGGTAGCGCTGTGCATGACGATGTCGGCCCCAAGATCCAGGGGACGTTGCAAATAAGGGGTGGCAAATGTATTGTCAACGGCCAGTAGCAGATTGTGCTTTTCGGCTACCGCCGCTGCCGCCTTGATGTCTATAATATTCATCATAGGATTGGTAGGTGTCTCCACCCAAATGAGACGCGTATTGTCATTGACATATTCTTCAATACGCCCGGAATTCTCCATTCCGATGAAGTGAAACTTTACACCGAATTTCTCGTACACTTTGGTGAACAGGCGATACGTCCCGCCGTAAAGATCGTTCGTTGATATTACTTCATCTCCGGGTTGTAATAATTTGATCACGGCATCTATGGAAGCCAGTCCACTGGCAAAAGCCAACCCGTGCTTTCCGTTCTCGAGGCTTGCGAAAGAGCGTTCCAACGCAGTTCGGGTAGGGTTATGCGTTCTGGAATATTCAAACCCTTTGTGCCCACCAGGGGTTGACTGCGCATACGTAGAGGTTTGGTAAATAGGAGGCATCACCGAACCATACGCTTTGTCGTGCTCTTGTCCTCCGTGTATTGTTTTTGTGTTGAACTTCATAGGTACATCTTTACTATCTGAAAAACTACTGTGATCTGCCCGCAAAGATACCTAAACACAAAGCTCCTTTCCAAGCAGGAATATAAGATTGCCTTAGTCTTCAAAATGCCCTGTTCATTACACCCCTCAAACCCAACAACAAATCAACATCATATATTATCAAAATGTTAAACATCGCGAAGAAGAGTAGTAATTTTTAGAATTAGATTGTTTAATGTTTAAACTGATTAATTAAACAAAATTGCTTATGAAAAAGATTTTCTCTGCTGTTCTTATGACCTTGCTAGTCGGAACAGCGTTTGCGCAAACTGCCCGCGTGCAGATCATTCACAACTCCGCCGATGCCGGCGCGAGTGAAGTAGACATTTACGTTGACGGTGTTCTAACGCTGGACAATTTTGCCTTCCGAACGGCTACTCCCTATATTGATCTGCCGGCCGGTGTCCAAATCGACATTGACGTCGCTCCCGGAAACAGTACCGATGTGTCAGATTCCATTGCCAACTTCCCGCTCACTCTCGTTGACGGAGAGACCTATGTTGTTGTGGCTGATGGCATCGTAAGCGCCAGCGGTTATACCCCGGCCACTCCTTTCAATCTTGAGATATACACTACCGGACGCGAAGCAGCTACAGTTCCTACGAATACAGAT
>CAZTLE010000143.1:0-10884 GCA_964614415.1 uncultured Aureitalea sp.
GCTGGTTGCGATCATCCCCATAACATCGTTGTCAAAGAAACTGATGGCTACAAGGCTGTTCGGATCGTCGCTAACAACACCCTGATAGTGTCGTGATCCGTCGCGGTTGGACGGCAAACGTTGTCCCGAGCTGGTCACCAGTTCATAGTCATAAAACTGATCCCCTACTTCAACCAGGTCAAGTGTCATTGCACCGGCGGTCATCGGAATTTCCAGCGAAACAGCCGTAGATGTAATGGACGAAAGGTCCAGATTGTAGCGCAAGAGATCAACTTGTTGCAGATCGAAGAATGTCGTCGCATCACTGTACCGGTTTGCCGACTGTGTAAACGGTTGAATTTCCTGGAATTCAATTCCCGACGTTCTCGTAGCTTCTACCTCCTGGGATACCAGGTTTTGGGCATACGCAGCTGCTGACAGCAGCAGTAACATTCCAAGGAAAATAGTTCTCGTTAAGGTCTTGAAGTGAAGCCCCGGTCTCAATACATTGGGCTTCCTCCTTCTGAATGGATGGTTAAATCGTTCATTCATGATGGTTATATTTAATGGTTAATAATACAATACAAGCCTATACAGGCATGGAGGAGACCATACGGGGAAATGGAATTACTTCTTAAGGGATGTGTAGGCGATGGGATTCCATCGCTCAGAGATTCTTTACAACTATTCTAAAGATACAAAATAAGTTCGAGTAACCGAACAGGAAAATCCCTGAAATCCGCTAAGGGATTTTCCTATTCATTATATTCCAGTTTTCTGATCGGTTGAGTGCCTGTACTTTTCTATCTTTGATCGATATAATTTTCAAGCTATGATCAAGTTTAAGTATGCCGCCATCTTAATCTCGCTACTACTGGTAGTTTCATGTAATAAAGACAGTAATGATAACAATTCAGGTTCCCTGGCCGGGGTAATTCTTGGTCAGATTGAGGTAACGTCAAGTACAAGTGCGTCGGTGGACGGAATGATAACTAACGATGGAGGCTCTGCTATTTCTGCGAAAGGAGTTGCCTGGAGCACTTCTACAAGCCCCACGATTGTAGATAACAGTACCAATGAAGGAAGCGGTAGTGGGGATTTTATAAGTACACTATCAAACCTGGTTCCCGGAGAAACTTATTATGTGCGTGCCTATGCCACCAACAGTGCAGGCACATCGTATAGCCCGGAAATGTCGTTCGAAGCAGTAGGCGCTTGTGATCAAAACGCAGTGACCGAACAGGTATTTCTTACAACACAACAGGAAATAAATGATTTTGGAGCCCAGAATGTATGTAAAATCGCCAATGATCTTTTCATTAGGGAAGAGACAGGAACGTCTGACCCGATTGTTGACCTTACACCACTCTCATCTTTGGAGATAATAGAAGGGCGCCTTTACCTGCAGCAGCTGTCACAATTAGTCGATTTGAATGGTCTCGAAAACCTAAGTCAAGCCCTGGATGGGCTTTATATTACTCAAACAACCAGTCTTATAAATGTAGATGCTCTTTCCAACCTCACCAGTGAGGTTACTGAGTTGGTAATTTCACAAAATCAGTCCTTACAAAATCTGGACGGACTTAGCGGACTAACCACCTTTGTTGATAGCCAATTTGGTGAGGATCCTCAGATTAGCATCGCATTTAATTCTTCACTCCAAAGTATAGATGGCTTATCAAATGTTACTCGTCTGGGAGAGGGAGACGCCTCTGCTTTTGGATTGCTCAACAATCCCTTGGTACAAAGCATAAGCATTGTTTCTGGGTTCAGTCAGGATGTAGATAGAATTCTAATATCGGGCAATTTTACCCTTTGGGATATAAGCGCTCTTCAGGGTGTCACATCTTGCAGAGAGTTTATCCTTGTTTACAACGGATTCATATCCGACTACTCCAGTTTGCAGAATCTCACTTCAGTTAGTTCAGATATGGAAATTAGTGGAACCGGACTGGACAATTTGGACATGCTTCAAAATCTTATATCTGTAGGAGGAGATCTTAAATTTGCGGATAATTCTTCGCTATTCGATTACTGTGGTTTGCAAAACCTTATTGATGCAAATGGTCTTCAAGGAAATTTTATAACGCAAAACAATGCCTACAATCCTACATATCAGGACATGCTCAATGGTGATTGCAGTTTTTAAGATTGACGTTCCAGGAGGGTAGGTCGAATGAATACCAAAAGGACTGAGCTAAATGCTGACTACACCAAAAACTGAAACAGATCAGGTTTGTCATTGAGATAATCCCCAAAGAAATGTCGCTCTTTCATGCGGTCGACAAGGGGATGGAAATCGGAAGGTTTTTTAAGCTGAATACCCACCACAGCAGGGCCTTTCTCCCTGTTGGTTTTCTTAGAGTATTCGAAATAAGTGATGTCGTCGTCCGGACCTAAGATATCGGCTACAAACTCTTTTAAGGCTCCCGATCGCTGCGGAAATCTCACAATGAAGTAGTGCTTTAATCCGCTGTAAAGTAATGCACGTTCTTCAATCTCGGCCGTACGGGTAATGTCATTGTTACTACCGCTTACCACACAGGCAATGTTCTTGCCCCGGATCTCATCAGTAAACTGATCGAGCACGGCCAATGACAAAGCTCCCGCAGGTTCCACGACAATCGCATCCCGGTTGTAGAGCTCTAAAATTGTCTGACAAATTTTTCCCTCGTCAACCGTTACCACAGCATTCACAAGTTGTTTGCAAATCTCAAAATTGCGTTCTCCTACCCGCTTAACAGCAGCGCCATCCACGAACTTATCGATATGTCCAAGATTGACATTGGAACCTACTTCCAACGACGTTTTCATCGCCGGGGCTCCCTTGGGTTCTACACCAATAATCCTGGTATGAGGTGACAATCGATGGAACACAGCACTTACACCGGAAATAAGCCCCCCGCCTCCAACAGGCAGAAAGACATAATCCAACGGCTGATCGGCCTGACCCAGCATCTCCAATCCCACTGTGCCCTGCCCCTCAATAATCTTCTCATCGTCAAAGGGATGTACAAAAGTAGTTTGCTGCCGCTCGCATTCGGCCCTGGCGGAATGGTGGGCATCGTCAAACGTATCTCCGATCAGCACCACCTCCACAAAACCATCTCCAAACATCCGCACCTGCTCTACCTTCTGCCGTGGTGTAGGGGCCGGCATGAAAATACGTCCGCGTATTTGCAGGGTGGCGCAAGCCAACGCCACGCCCTGGGCGTGGTTGCCGGCACTGGCACAAACAATGCCCTTAGCCCGCTCTTCATCCGACAGCGAACTGATCTTATTAAACGCACCACGAATCTTATAGGAACGCACCCGCTGCAGGTCCTCCCGCTTTAAGAATACCTGCGCTCCAAATCGCTTGCTGTAACGTCGGCTGCGAACCAAAGGAGTGTACTCGACAACACCTTTGATCGTCTGGGCAGCACGTTCTATATCCTGCAATTCGGGCAGATATGTCGCGGTAACAGACATCTATACTAATACGGGTTCCTGTTCTTGTTCTACACCGGTATTGATCTTCTTCATAGCAGTCATGGAAGCTCGCAGCTTCGCCCCTACGGTCTCAACCGGATGGTTGCGGATTGCCTGGTTCACTTCTATGAGATACTGATTATCGATCTCTTTGTGACCCTGATACTCCTGTCCGATAACGTCCGATCTAAGTGAGGCCATAAATTCGGTCAACAAGGGCTTACAGGCATGATCGAATAGGTAACAGCCGTACTCCGCCGTATCAGAGATAATGCGGTTCATTTCGTACAACTTCTTACGGGCAATAGTGTTCGCGATAAGCGGCACTTCGTGCAGCGATTCATAATAGGCCGATTCTTCGATGATCCCGGCTTCGGTCATGGTTTCAAAGGCCAGTTCTACTCCAGCACGTACGAAAGCTACCATGAGGGTACCATGATCAAAATACTCCTGCTCTTTGATGTGCTCCGCTGTGACCGATGTTTTCTCAAAAGCGGTTTGACCCGTAGCTTCACGCCATTGAAGAAGGTTCTTATCGTTCAATAACCAATCGTCCATCATAGTTCGGGAGAATTGTCCGGACATAATATCGTCCATGTGCTTTCGGAACAAAGGTGTCCAGATCTCCTTCAACTTTTCTGAAAGCTCATACGCCTTCAGTTTGGCCCGATTGGAGAGCCTGTCCATCATATGAGTAATGCCACCGTGCTTCAAAGCTTCGGTAATTGTTTCCCATCCGTACTGGATCAGTTTTGCCGCATAGCCCGGTTCCGTACCGTCCTCTACCATTTTATTGAATGAAAGGATTGACCCCGCCTGAAGTACTCCACACAGAATAGTTTGTTCCCCCATAAGGTCGCTCTTCACTTCAGCTACAAAGGACGATTCCAGCACCCCTGCTTTGTGACCTCCGGTAGCAACAGCATAGGCTTTAGCTTGCTCCATGCCCTTTCCGTAAGGGTCATTCTCAGGATGTACGGCGATCAATGTAGGAACACCAAAGCCTCGTTTGAATTCTTCCCGTACTTCCGATCCCGGGCACTTGGGCGCCACCATGATCACAGTGATGTCTTCGCGCACCTGCATCCCTTCTTCCACAATATTGAATCCGTGGGAATACGACAGTGTCGACCCCTGCTTCATCAAAGGCATCGCCTTTTCTACTACGGGTGTATGCTGTTTGTCCGGTGTTAGGTTTAGGACAAGGTCGGCCTCAGGAATAAGCTCCTCAAAGGTTCCGGTTTCAAACCCGTGTTTTGTCGCATTCTGGTAAGAAGCCCTTCTTTCGGTAATAGCCGCTTCCCGCAATGCATAGGACACATCGAGTCCCGAATCGCGCATATTCAGACCCTGATTAAGTCCTTGTGCGCCACATCCGAGGATTACGATCTTCTTTCCGAGCAACGGTTTCACGCCATCCGAAAATTCAGAAGCATCCATTAAGCGGCATTTTGCCAATTGCGTAAGCTGTTCGCGTAAATTGAGTGTGTTGAAATAATTTGCCATAACAGTGTTTATTGTTGAAATGCCGCCAGCATTTCGGTGATTTTCATTTCGTCTTTTGTAATTGCAATTCGACCGGAACGAACAAACTGCATGATTTCGAACGCGCTAAGGCGCTCGTATAATTGATTAATCTCATCACGGCTTCCCGACTTCTCGAGAACAAAGAACTTCTGATTCACCGTGACAATCCGTGAGTTAGTTTCTATAATTATATTCTGAATGGTATCTCCGTTCAGTAATAAATCCGATCGCAGTTTGAACAAACAGGACTCCTGATATACCGTCTCTTCATCCGTGTGATAAAAGGCCTTGATCACTTCAACCTGTTTTTCGATCTGACCGATGATCTTCCGAATCTGAGTTTCTGTCACATTCACTATAAGCGTGATGCGAGAAACCCCGTCGATCTCGGAAGCGGAGGACGTAATGCTCTCAATGTTGATATGCCTGCGCTGAAAGATGGCTGAGATACGATTGAGCACCCCAACATTATTCTCGGTATAGGCCGATACGGTAAAGTTTTGATTTGCTTCCATAATTAGCTTAGTCTTATATCCGATACCGAAGCACCGCTCGGGATCATAGGGAATACATTGTCTTCTTTTTCGACGCACACCTCAAGGAAATAGGCATCCTCACTTTGCATCATTTCTGCCACGGCATCTGCCAGTTCTTCTCTGCGGGTTACCCGTTTTGAAGCAATGTGATAGCCTTTGGCAATACTCACAAAATCGGGATTGGTCATTTCGGTCGAGGCATAGCGCCGATCGAAAAACAGCTCCTGCCATTGACGTACCATCCCCAGAAAATCGTTGTTCAGCAGAACAATCTTCACCGGGACCCTGGTCTGGAATACAGTACCCAATTCCTGTACCGTCATTTGAAATCCGCCATCGCCCACTACGCAAATCACTTCGCGCTCAGGACAGGCCATTTTAGCACCAATAGCCGCCGGTAGTGCAAAGCCCATAGTTCCAAGACCTCCTGAAGTTATATTACTACGTGTTGTATTGAATTCGGCATAGCGGCAAGCAATCATTTGATGTTGTCCTACATCCGATACAATAGCGGCTTCGCCCTGGGACTGAGCGTTAATCTCTTTCATCACCTCTCCCATAGTAAGGCCTTCTTTGGTGGGATGTAAGTCATTAAAGATGACCTTGTCGTATTCCACTTTTTGAAGTTCGGCGAAACGTTCGCGCCAATCGGTGTGGGTCTTTTTGTCAATGTAAGGCAGCAGGGCTTCGAGCGTCTCTTTCGAATCTCCCAATACCGCCACATCTGCTTTAATATTTTTATTTACTTCGGCCGGATCAATCTCAAAATGGATCACTTTGGCCTGTTTGGCATAGGTATTCACATCTCCGGTGACCCGGTCATCGAAGCGCATCCCTATGGCAATTAGAACATCGCACTCGTTGGTCAGAATGTTCGGTGCATAATTACCATGCATGCCCACCATCCCGACATTGAGCGGATGCTCTGATGGAATTGCTGAAGCACCTAGAATTGTCCAGGCAGCAGGAATCCCTGCCTTTTCAACAAACGCTTTCAGTTGGGCCTCGGCCTCTCCCAGGATAACGCCCTGTCCCCAAACGATAAACGGTTTCTTGGCTCCGTTGATCAGGGCCGCGGCTTCTCGTAAGCTTGTTTCGTCCAATTTCGGAACGGGGGTGTAGCTGCGAATTCCTGTGCACTTCTCATAGGAAAAATCGAAGGTCTCAAACTGTGCATTTTTGGTGATATCGATAAGCACCGGGCCCGGTCTTCCGCTCTGAGCAATGTAGAATGCCTTGGCCATGACCTCCGGAATCTCGGATGCTTTGGTAATTTGATGGTTCCACTTGGTTACCGGTGTAGAAATACCAATAATGTCTGTTTCCTGAAAGGCATCACTTCCCAAAAGTTTGGCCGGGACCTGTCCCGTAATACAAACGATGGGTGTGGAATCGATCAGTGCATCGGCAATACCTGTAATCAGGTTGGTTGCTCCCGGACCAGAGGTAGCGATCGCGACCCCTACTTTACCTGAGATACGAGCATACCCCTGAGCCGCATGACTGGCGCCCTGCTCATGTCGGGTAAGCACGTGGTGAATCTTGTCCTGGTACTTGAACAACTCGTCGTAAACGGGCATTATGGCACCTCCGGGATACCCATAGAGGACATCGACACCTTCGTGAAGTAAGCATTTAACCAGTGCCTCACTTCCTGTGATATGCTCTGTTACTTTGGTGGTCTTTTCCTTAGTTCGCAGCGTTTGAACATCCATGCTTTTTGGTTTTAAAATTCGTCTGTAACACATCCGCTGGACGCGTCAGATACAGTTCTTGCGTATTTATAGAGTACCCCACGACTTACTTTGAGCTCGGGTGGGGTCCATTGTGACTTTCGTTCCTGAAGGGTTTCTTCTGAAACCTCCAGGGTAATTGTTTTTGTTTCGGCATCAATACGGATCGTATCTCCTGTTTCTACCAGGGCCAACGGGCCTCCTAATTGAGCTTCCGGGGTGATATGTCCAACAACAAAACCATGGGTTCCTCCCGAAAAGCGGCCGTCTGTAATGAGCGCCACATCTTTTCCGAGCCCTGCACCCATTATAGCGGCTGTCGGTTTTAACATCTCAGGCATTCCAGGGCCTCCTTTGGGGCCTTCATAGCGAATTACGACCACGTCTCCGGGATTTACCTCCCCCCTGGCAATCCCGTCATTAGCAGCATACTCGCCGTCAAATACTTTCGCCTTTCCTTCAAAGCGCGTCCCTTCTTTTCCGGTGATCTTGGCCACACTTCCCTGTGGTGCCAGGTTCCCATATAGCATCTGTAAATGCCCTGTGGCTTTTATCGGTTGGGAAACCGGGCGTATGATGTCCTGTCCGTCCTCGAGGTCGTTGACGTCAAGTAAATTCTCCGCAAGGGTCTTTCCGGTAACGGTGAGACAGCCTCCATGGAGCATACCTTTTTGTAGCAAATACTTCAATACCGCCGGAATCCCACCAACGGCATGCAGATCCTCCATGAGATATTTCCCGCTGGGCTTAAGGTCGGCCAGAAAGGGAGTTTCATCGCTTATCTTTTGAAAATCCTTCAGAGTAAATTCAATATCGGCAGCCCTTGCTATCGCCAGAAAGTGCAGGACAGCATTGGTGGAACCGCCCAGTATGGTTACGAGTCGGATCGCATTTTCCAGAGATTCTCGTGTAATAATATCCGAAGGCTTAATGTCTTTTTCCAGTAAGTTTCGTATTGCCTTACCTGCTGCTATGGCCTCCTCTTGTTTTTCTGAACCCGTAGCCGGATTCGAAGAATTGAAAGGAAGGGACATTCCCAACGCCTCAATGGCCGATGCCATGGTATTGGCCGTATACATTCCACCGCAAGCACCCGCTCCAGGGCATGCTTTGCGAACAACTTCTTTGTACTCAGCCTCCGTAATTGTATTCGCTACTTTACTGCCCCAGGCTTCAAAGGCCGAAACTACGTCTAATTTCTTACCATTGTGACAACCCGAATCTATGGTGCCTCCGTATACTAAGATCGAAGGTCGGTTCAATCGGATCATCGCCATCAACGCCCCGGGCATGTTCTTATCACAACCCACTACGGTAATGAGTCCGTCGTAGCTCATGGCCTGCACAACAGTCTCCATGGAATCGGCAATAAGATCTCTTGACGGCAGGGAGTAGCGCATTCCCGGAGTTCCCATGGAAATACCGTCACTCACGCCTATGGTATTGTAAATAAGACCGACCAACTCTTCTTCCTGTGTTCCTTTTTTTACCTGTAGCGCCAGGTCGTTAAGGTGCATATTACATGGGTTTCCTTCGTAGCCCGTGCTGGCAATCCCTACAAATGGTTTGTAAAAATCGGCTTCTTCCAGACCTATGGCATGCAACATGGCGCGTGCTGCCGGTTGGGTCGGGTCCTGTGTTATTGTTTTGCTGTACTTGTTGGTTTCCATTAATACGCAGGTTCAAAAAAGTGAACCGAATGACGGCGAACTCGTTTCTGATATTCTTCTGCCAATCGATGGCCTAGTGTTTCTTCCCAGGGCAAACTGAACTCATGGTCATCCAAAGAAGCGATGGCCGCTACCTCGGCAGCCGTTCCCGTGAAAAAGGCACCACTTCCTTTATACACATCGGAAGGAGTAAAGTGCTTTTCGAGGATGACTATGTCGAGCGCTTCGGCAATTTCAAAAATGGTTTGACGGGTTATCCCCGCGAGAATATTCCCCAAAGGTGCAGTATACAGAACACCTTGCTTCTCATAGAAGAAGTTCGCTCCCGGGCCTTCAGCCACATATCCCTGGGCATCCAGCAGCAAGGCTTCATCATACCCCGCATGTTTGGCTTCGGTAGTGGCCAGTATCGAATTCGTGTAATGCCCTACCACCTTGGCTTCAATATGGGTTGACTTCGGATTGGGTCTTTGATAGCTGGAAGTCATCACCCGCAACTGGGTGTCTCCCAAATACCTGCCCCATTCCCAGGCACAGAGCAAAAGGTGTGACTCATCCGCCGGATAGAGCGACATATAGTCCCCCTGATACACAAGCGGCCGGATATAAGCATCTCCCAGCTCATTTCGATCAAGCAGTTCATAGCTCAGTGCAATGAGCTCGTCCACACTGTAGGAGAAAGGTATATGCATAGCCTCGGCAGAGGCAATAAGTCGTTCGTAATGTTCTCGTGCCTTGAAAATCTGCGGGCCATCGGAGGTTAGATAACTTCGAATCCCTTCAAAAACGCCGTTTCCGTAGTGCAGCGTTTGCGCGTAAAGGCCGGTGCGGGCTTTCCCGGCTCTGGTCCATCTTCCGTCCAGGTACACCTGGGTGTCATCGTTGTAATACTTCATAATGTCTTATCAAAACTATTTCTGTTGCTTCTTACTTGTTTCGCTTTTCGGCAATGCTTACAGCGTTCAAATGAATTCTATTTTTAGTAATGCTTTGTTTTTCAGTCATTTATCTGAATTTTATTTACAGTTCATAACCGTAAAAAAAAGCCCGTATCGAAATAGGATACGGGCTTCTTATTCAGCAAAAAACATCCGTATCATTCCCGAAGCGGAATAATAATGACGACGCTGATAATGACGATTTGATACTTCATACTACTAAAAAAGCCTTCCGAAACGGGAAGGCTTTGTTGATATTATAAACTACAGCATCCCCTATCTCCGCGAGCGAATCACGACAGAAATGGAAATAATGCTATGTACTGTTTGTTTCATCATTTGATAGAACAAAGGATATAATTTATTTTCAGAAAAACAACTCCTTCCATTATTTCTTCTTCAGAAATCTGCGCTCAAGATATTTTCCAAGTGGATAATCAAGGCCTATTCTTCCCGAACCCAGTACAAGAGTGTACATAGATACCCAGAGGAAACCGAAGGCGGGAAGCATGCCCCAAAGTCCGTCACCCCACTTCTGAAAGAAAATCGCGACCAGCATGGTACACATAATGAAGAAGGAAGCCACACGGGTTTTTAACCCCAGAGTAAGGAAAACCCCTCCTATGGCTTCACTCGCTGCTCCCATCCAGGCGAAAAAACCGGGCGCCAGTGCAAAAAGTCCACCAAACTCCGCGACGTCTTTGGGAAACCATTCCGCTACCTGAAACAAAGACAATTCATTTTCTTTGGGCGTCCAGGGCATCCCAAATTTGCTCCCTCCAAAGCTGATGGCGAGTGCCAAACCACAGATGACACGTGGAATGGTAAGTATGATATCATAGAACACATTTTTTTGAACTACGGGCTGTACTAATCGAATAAACCAGGTTTTCATTTTGATACGTTTTAAAGTTTGGCACAAAATTGCAGTACAGTAGCTTGCGCATCGCTTCAAATGATATGCAATGCGTCTCACATACGATTTGAGACTATTGTTTTAGGACTTTTGGTAGTCTGAAGGCGACTGGCC
>CAZTLE010000144.1:0-10847 GCA_964614415.1 uncultured Aureitalea sp.
GATCACTGCTTCGGCCTTCAGTTAATCCCAGGACGTCCCGGTAAAATGTCCGACAGGATTCAACATTGTCAACCGGGATAGCCAAATGAAAAGGACGAAGTGTTGCCATATGTTCAGAATTAATTTTGTTTTTCCAATAAATAGTTAATACTCACAGTAGCCGTTTCGTTATCCGGAAACTTCCAGAAATAGGGAGAGACATTCTCAAGCCCTAACTCATCGATAACCCGCAGGAACACTTCCAGTTCCAGGATATACTGATCTGAAAATCCATGTGTGGCATCGTAGGCCGTTGCTGCCGTTTTTCCGATATGACGAGCCGCGATCTCCGGAGATATGGTATGAAGCTCAATTAAGAGCAATCCGAATTTTTTGATATACGGTAGCCACTTTTCAAAGTGTTCTTTGAGATTTTGCTCCACATCGCTGTTATTGAGGCGCAGCCCGCATGACGCAAATGCGCCCGTCGACGTTCCTTGTTTTTTGGAAGAAGTTACCGGAGGTGACCAGGGTCTGTTATGATCCAGGAAGGTCCGCACGTTGAGCAAATCACATAGGTCAATATCATAACTGGCCTGAATATCTTCTTCGAGTTTCTTGGGATCGCCGATATCGCCCCAAATGACTTTGGCCCATATATCCGCCTTGACGAGGTTGGCCCTGGTCACTTTAAGCGCAGCCTTGTTATAGTCAACGCCTACAAGGAACAGTGGATGCTCGTCGAGCATTGGACCACGTTTGGTGCGCTGTTCAATGACTTCAAAGAGGTGGATAAGGAAGGCGCCGTTACCACACCCCATGTCTAAAATTCCCTTGGGTTGCTCATCAATGGGTTTGTTGAACAAAGCGATGATGATCTCATCTATTTTTTTGAAATAAGCACTGTGTGCGCCACCGCTTCCCCAAACATTCATTTCCCTGTCCACATGGATCTCAGGCGCATTGGGAAGAGAGCTCCGCAATATATTGGCATTGCCAAAGATAAGCTCGTCAACCCTACGGAAGGTGGGTAGGTATGAGACGGTTACCCCATAGGCAGAAGAACGACGGGCAAAGAACAATCCTTTGTCCGTGAAACGGTAGTGTTCATTCTTCTTGCTGAACCATCCCAGGTAGGTAAAGAAGTCCAGTATTTTGCTAAAACTCACCGGGTCTTCGTGAAACTCATCGGCGCTGAATGAAGCCTCCATGAAGTATTTGTGAAACATCCCGTCCATACCAAGAAATACGGTAATGGGACCAACAAGTACTCCTTCAATATGTTTGGTGATCTGATAGGCAATTTCCTGCTGTATCCCGTCAGTATCATCTTCCGAATAATCCCCATTCATGTATTTCTTAAAAATTCGGCTAAGGAGGGAAAAAGACTCCTTTTCGAAACTGCGGGAGTGAAAGTCTTCTGAAAGGGTTATGAAAGTAACCACATCGCGGTATCGATCTGCCCGGGAGAACGCAAGAGCGCTTTTGTCATTTTTCGAGATCCATACCGCATTTGTCTCGGGATCGATCTCATAGGAAAGCCATCCTTGCGAGCCCAACATTCGCAACGCAACATTGAGATAGCCTTCGTTCGCCTTAAACCGATCGCTCAGCTCCTGAAGTGAGAAACGATCCTGTTCGAGCAGAACATCCAGGACTCCTTTTTCCTTGAGAGCAGAGGCCACCGGAGCAACTGTTATGCCGTCAAGGTGGCGGAACAGGTCTTCACGAAATGCATTTTTTTCCGGGGTAGATAACATGCGATGCAATAGCTACCCTAAATATACTATTAAGTTTGATTGTTTGAACCGTTTTTAATTAACAACCCCTCATAATACCGCCCTAACGGAATAACAATAAAAAATAAGAATAAACAATATTTGCTTATAGCGAGTTCCTAACGCGCTCCAAAAGCTGAAAACCTCCCGCGCCTCCATTGAAATTGCCGGCGGTCGTCACCATGATCAGGTTCTCGGTGGGAACTATAAAAATAAATTGTCCACCCCAGCCTCTGGCAGAGAAGCTCGTGTCTCCATCGGTCAACCACCATTGGAATCCGTAGTCGTTTCCTTTGTCGGAAGTGGCGGTTTGTACCCAATCTGTCGATACGATCTGTTGTCCGCCAAAACTACCTCGATTGAAGAATAGTTGTCCTATTTTCATCATGTCAAGAGGGCGCAAATGCAAACCCCAACCGGTATTATAGACACCGTCGTTGCCCTGCTCCCATTCCCATTGTGTTATGCCCAACGGACCAAACAGATATTCATCTGCGAACTCATTTGTGGTTTTGCCGGTGGTTCGCTCCAGAATACCGGAGAGCAGCATACTGCATCCGCTATTATAAGTAAATCGCGCTCCGGGCTGATGCGCCATTGGGAGGTCGAGCATGTGTTTCATCATGTCGTCACTGCGTATGAGTTTGTTGGCGTCGTTGCGTTCATCGAGATAATTGTACGTCCATTCATCCCATTGAAAACCGGCTCGCATGGCGAGGACATCCCGGAGCGTGATGGATTGTTTCCACGTAGTGTTGTTCTGTACGTTCGGATAATCGGGGAAAAAATCAAGAAGCGGGGTATCCAGTGAACTTATAAAGCCTTTGTCTACTGCAATTCCTATGAGCGTGGAAGCCACACTCTTTGTCACCGAATATTGATAATGAGGGTCACTGGCTGTCCAACCGTCAAAGTAATTTTCGGTAAGTAAAGTACCCTCGTGATACACTAACAAGCTATGCGTTTCACCGTGGTTGCCGTTCTCAATATCATTTACAATAAGGTCTAGTGAAGAAGTTACCTGACCTCCGTCTATGGTGGTTGGAGCTACCTGAGAGTCTGAATTGCAGGACGCTCCCAGGTACAATCCCAATACAAGTATTCCGATTCGTAGTATTTGATTCTTTTTCATGGCCTGTGTTTTTATTCTTTTTCTTCTCTGAAACATTCAATCTTCCAGGTGGGATAGCTAAAGGATTCATCCGGCGTAACCCATTCTCCCAACCATTTATAGCCCTTGTCGGACATATCGTAAAAGGTGATCTTGTATTTTCCTTCCATCCCGTTAGGAGCGGTTTGGTCCTTATACAATATGATCTTGCCCTCTTCCGTCAGATTGCCTTCCCATGTGGGTAGTGATGTTGTAGTGCCGGGATGTGAATAGTAGTGCACATACCATCTACTGCTATCGGCGATAAATTGGCGTATACTGCCGGAATAAAGACCGTCTTCCTTCAAAGTCTCATCCTGTACGCCCCATCCGTTCATAATATATTTGAATCGCCAAATCATAGTGGTGGGTTCGGCCCAGGTTTGATCCTGGTTTCTTGTGATCGACGTACACTCGCATTCTCCGATCATAGGTCCGAAGTCCTTTATTTGCTGCGGCGCCTCAGGATTTGGCCTTCCGAAGGGATATTCAGCCGAAGACTCGTATTCATATTGTGCAAACAGCGGAAAAATGCACAGTACGGTAAATAAGGCACTAAGTATTAATTGTTTCATAGCATCGTTGAATTAGTTTTGAATCAAAACAACAAAAATGAACGCTTAAACCGAAGTACAATGCAGAGAATGCCCTTCTCTTTGCAGTAAAGGAAGTTAAAGGAGTGTAAACTTAGGTCAGGAAATATAATCTTTTACTAATTTCAAATTAGCTTTGGACACAGGCACTGACGTGTCGTTAGCTAACAGCAACGTGGGTGTTTGTGACAGGGAGAACTCACGCACCTGGTTCATGTTGACAATGGCTTTTCGATGTACCCGCAAGAAGTTGTCACCCAGCTTTTCTTCCAGAGCTTTCAAGGTGCTTCGCATGGTATAGGCCTCACCGGATACCGTATGCACTTTCACACAGTAATCATCCGCTTCTACCCAACTGATCTCCTCAACCGGAATGATCTTTCGCTTATTTCCGATCTTTATATTTAGAACGGTGGCGCGATCGTCAATGTCCGATCGAAGCGCCTCGTAAAGTTTTTCGTTGGTCTCCTTTATTTCTGAAAGCCGTTGTACCTGTATGAGCAGTTGCTCATTGGTAAAATACAGATGCAGGATGATGGCTACGGCAATATAGCCGAGGAGATATACTGGAACCTTTTGGAAGGTAAAGAAAGGCAGGTATTCATTCATTAAAAAGTGCCAGGAAAAGCCTTCGCCATCGCGGAACATCTCAGTTACCGCAATGAGTATGATGCTGGCAAATACCAAACCAAGTATTACGAGCGCATAGCCGGTAAAATCTCGAAAAGAAAGCTCTTTTTTTGAAGACACTTTCTGGGCATGCCGAAAAAGAAACACTGTCAACCCCAGCCAGATGAGCCATCGAAACGACTGACCCTTCAGAATATCCATAAAAGTAACACCCTCGGCCAGGTTATACCTGCGTATGTAGTACAATTGTTGAAAAGTTTCAAACGTAATAGCCACAATCAGTACCAGAAGAATTATCAGGAGACTTCTTCGCGCTGGCCATATGTGGGATGTAAATTTCAAAACCAAATAAAAAGGGAGAACTAAATGTACAACATGTTTCGTTCTCCCTTTACTTTTTTAACGATTTCTACTGAAATCAGAGGTCCAAACCGGTACCGCTGTCTTCGGTATCCTGGTCTTCCTCCTCTTCCTGGTCCCAGCCTACCATTAGATACTTAAATGTGGCATCATCCGGTATACTGCTTGCCTCGATGGTGAGATTTTTGTTATATCGTAGTTCAGCAGGGAGTTCCCCCTCATCGAGTGTAATATACACGTCGGTTTCTTCCAGGAACACAACCACAGCTCGATAAATACGCTCAATGTTAGAAACGGTATAATTGTCCTTAACCACCTTGAAGGTACTGTTCACATTAAGCCCTTTGTCGGTCGTAAAGCGCTCGTCGAACAGCTGAATATTCGCTACAGGCGACTCGGGATCCTTTTCCGATGCCGGAGAGATAAGCAACAATTTCTTACCCCCTTTTTCATAGATCTCTACATCGCCCTGTGTCCCGATCGCCTCCTCGATAGGGCTAAGATGGACAATGGAATCCTGGGCAAATAATGAATCGATCTCCTGGATCATGGTTTCCGGGGTAATGTGCCCTACACCTTCACTTGAAATTAGGAACGGATCTTTTTTTTCCGCACACTGAATGAAAAGCAGCGAAGAAAAAATACTGATGGTTATGAGTGTCTTGTTCATAAAGAATTATTCTGTATCTGTTAACGAATTACTTTGCTGATTATTTGTAGCACCCCCCGAATCACAGTGGGGCTGGTAAGCACTTTTTCGAGAGGGCTCCGGGACGATCTCCGGCGACTCCGGCTCCGGGAACTTTTGGATGACGAACGTCTTGAAGAAGCTCTTTTAATGTCTTCGCGCTCTTTACGAGCTTTTTCCTTTGCTTCTTCCTTTTCGGCCTCCTCGATCTTTTCGTTGAGCATTTCGTAGGCGCTTTCCCTGTCTATTTCTTCGTTGTATTTGGGAATGAGTTTGGATTCCTCCAGGAGATCGGTAAGCTCTTCATCTTCCAGAATATCCATACGACTCATAGGTGCCCGAAGTAGCGTTGCAGCCAAAGGAGTTGGAATTCCTTTTTCGTTTAAGGCCGTTATCAAGGCCTCTCCGATCCCCAGGGAGGTGAGCACCTCGTCTGTTTTGTAATAATCTGAAAGCGGATAGTTCTCGGCTGTTAGTTTGATGGCCTTTCTGTCTTTTGCGGTAAACGCGCGAAGGGCGTGTTGTATTTTAAGACCTAACTGACTCAATACCGCATCGGGCACGTCGGTAGGATTCTGAGTTACGAAATACAGTCCGACACCTTTGGATCGGATCAATTTTACAATGCTTTCAATCTGATCGAGCAAAGCGTCACTGGCCTCTTTGAAAATTAGGTGCGCCTCATCGATGAATATTACCAACTCCGGACGCCCGCTGTCACCTTGCTCGGGGAACGAGGAATAGATCTCTGCCAGCAGGCACAGCATGAATGTTGAGAACAACTTCGGCCGATCCTGAATATCGGTAAGCCGAACAATGTTTATGTAACCCATGCCATTTTCGTCCACCCGTAACAGATCGTTCGTGTCAAACGAACGTTCACCGAAGAACAGATCGCCTCCCTGTTGTTCCAACTCAACGATCTTTCGAAGAATGGCTCCCGTTGAAGCCGGGGAAATACGTCCGTATTCCTTCGCAAATTCCTGTTTGCCTTCCGCGGTGGCATACTGTAGCACCTTTTTAAAATCAGCAAGGTCCAGTAGCGGGAGTTGGTTGTCATCACAATACTTGAAGATCACCGAAATAATCCCGGCCTGAGTTTCACTTACGTTTAGAATACGGGATAGGAGCACGGGTCCGAACTCGCTCACAGTAGCGCGCAAGCGCACCCCGTTCTGTTCGGAAAGTGTGAGTATCTCTACAGGAAACTTTCTGGCTTCAAATGGAATTCCGATCTTCTCATGGCGCTCATCGATCTTAGGATGTCCCGGGCTGGGTTGAGCGATACCACTAAGGTCACCTTTCATATCCATCAGTAGCACCGGAATTCCTTTTTCGGAAAGATTTTCGGCCAGTACCTGAAGACTTTTGGTCTTCCCGGTACCGGTAGCTCCGGCGATGAGTCCGTGGCGATTCAGGGTTTTGAGCGGTACCTTAACGAGCGCGTTGGTAACGGTTTCTCCGTCCAACATTGCGGCCCCCAGGACAATCGCATCTCCCTTGGTGGTATTGCCCTCATTAATGTAGTCAAAAAACGCCTGTTTGTCAGCCATGGTCCAAATTTTCGCTAAAAATAGCAATTGTCACTAAGCTACTGAAATATTCCTACCTTTAATCGATTCTAATCCCACAAAAATGAGATTTGTATTTTCTTTTCTTGCTGCTTCTGTGTTTTTATTCGGAATGAATTCCTGCCGTCATCATGACTCCGATCGTTCTGAACATCGTGAAGGACATCACAAATCTGAAGGTCACGGGAAAGATCATAAGGCCAAATGGAAAGCACCGGTTTTTCACGCCTCTCACTACGAGAAAAAACAGGACGCACCGTTCAGTGATGTGGTCCAGGTGGGAAATATGTATTTCCTTTCAGGGCAGATCGGAATGGATCATACTACCCGTACCCTGGTGACCGGCGGTATTGAAGCCGAGACCACTCAGGTGTTGGAGAATATCAAAGAAGTGTTGGAACAGCACGGTATGACCATGGGCGATGTGGTCAAGGCCCTTGTTGTTCTGGACGACATAGAAGATTTCGCGGCTTTCAACGCAATTTACAAGACCTACCTTCCACAGAAACCCGCCCGAACTACTTTTGCTGCCGAAGCCCTTGCAGCCGGCGCCAAGATCGAAATCGAGGTGGTGGCGGTTAAAAATGAGTAGTGAGTATTGAGTATTGGGTATTGAGATGGGAATAATGAATCAAGAACCATGAACCAAGACTTCAATATTCGTTATTCACCATTCGACATTCGATATTTACACATCTTTGGAATTTTTACCCTGAGCTTGCCGAAGGGTGGGATTTGACATTTGGTAATTAGTTTTGAATTTTAAGTCTCAATTCTTTTTTCTGTTCTCTATTTTCCATTTTCTGGGTATTGAGTAGTGAGTATTGAGTAGTGGTATTGAGATAGGAATCATGAACCAGGACTTCAATATTCGTTATTCATCATTCGACATTCAATATTTACACGTCTTTGAAATTTTAGTTACGCCATAATTGAACTATTTTTGCCGCATGACAGAAGAGATTCAGGCATTGGTCGATAACGGTGAAATGTTGCCGCTTATGGAGGAGTTTTACACTATCCAGGGTGAGGGCTATCACAAAGGCACTGCGGCCTATTTTGTGCGTATTGGAGGTTGTGATGTTGGGTGCCATTGGTGTGACGTGAAAGAAAGTTGGAATGCCGAATTACATCCACCTACGGCTGTTGATAAGATCGTGGAGAATGCGGTTGCGTATTCGGACACGGTCGTGGTGACAGGCGGGGAGCCGCTTACCTGGGATATGGGTCCACTCACGGAACAACTCAAAAAACAAGGGCGAAAGATCCATATAGAAACGTCCGGAGCGTACCCACTTACCGGTACCTGGGACTGGATATGCCTATCTCCCAAGAAGATCAAACTTCCTACCGATGAGATC
This sequence comes from uncultured Aureitalea sp., assembly GCA_964614415.1. Lineage (GTDB taxonomy): Bacteria > Bacteroidota > Bacteroidia > Flavobacteriales > Flavobacteriaceae > CAZTLE01. Next base: position 8,111 of record CAZTLE010000144.1, read on the forward strand.
TACCCGGTAGCTGATGAATTGAAGGTTATCGTTTACAACAAGGACGACTTCCGGTTTGCCGAAGAACAAGCGGCCCGGGTTTCCGAAGATTGTATTTTATACCTGCAACCTGAATGGAGCAATCGCGAGAAAATGATTCCCTTTATCGTGGATTATGTGATGGCCAACCCGAAATGGAAAGTATCGCTACAAACCCACAAGTATCTCAATATTCCATAAAAAAAGCCGGAGGACTGGCCACCGGCTTCTAATCTTTTATTGAAAAGGTGCTTACATCGATGTGAAAGGCACCGATACACGTACCTTATCCCATCCCATGTGTAGCAAAATACTTCCGCTATCACCTTCAGAGAACGTCATTGAGAAGGCCTCCAGCGATTCGTCTCCCTGACTTACGGGAACGGTAGCACGGGCTACGTCGTTGGCTTCGTTGTAGAAGTATGAGCCCCAGGTGTTCAAATCACTGCTAACGATCACGGTCCACTCGGAATCGCCTGGAATCGTGTACAGGGTATAAGTTCCTGCTTTAACGGCAGTACCGCCCAATTTCATGTCTTTGTACAAAGTTAGTTCTACCGCTTCGTTGGCTCCGGTTCTCCAAACCTTTCCATTAGGGGCCAGTTTACTAAGCGATCTTCCTTTAAGTTGAGGTCGGCTGTAGACTATCTTTATTGCCTTGTCGGCGTTGCGATAGTCACTTGGATAGGCAGCTGCGTCCATCGGACTTTTATCCAGACCGCCGAATTTTTGAGCTTCAACAGCCGTGGATACTAGTAAAAGAAGGGCGAATGCCAGTGTGCTGATAATTGTGTTTTTTTTCATGTGCTAGGTTTTAAAGGTTAAAAGTAGCTTTTTATACGGTTGGAATTTGATAAAGTTTTGTGAAAATTCTGCTGATTTTCAGTTCGTTTTGTGTCGTAAATCCATAAAAAAACTTACAAGAATTTTTTAGGGCAAAATTTGAACGGTTTTGACGGCCGTTTTTCCACAAAAATTTGTTAATAACTTAGCCCTCAAAAAACGCGGAAACCCCAGATTTTATGAGGGGTTTTGTTATATTTGCGTGTAACCGATTTTTTGTAAGAAATAACTTGTTTTTTATATGAGCGACGAACAGAAAAAAGCGACCTATGGAGCGGATAATATTCAGGCTCTGGAAGGGATGGAACACGTGCGTATGCGACCTTCGATGTACATCGGGGATGTCGGGGTGCGTGGATTGCATCATTTGGTGTACGAAGTAGTCGATAATTCCATTGACGAAGCCCTTGCCGGACATTGTGATACTATCGAGGTTTGGATCAATGAAGATAACTCCATTGGTGTTAAAGATAATGGACGGGGAATTCCGGTAGATATTCATAAAAAAGAAGGTGTTTCGGCCCTGGAGGTGGTGATGACCAAGATCGGAGCCGGAGGAAAGTTCGATAAGGATTCCTATAAAGTTTCAGGTGGACTGCACGGAGTTGGTGTCTCTGTAGTAAACGCCCTTTCCGAAAGTCTCAAAGCTACCGTTCACAGGGATGGAAAAATTTGGGAGCAGGAATATGAACGCGGTAAGACCCTGTATCCGGTTAAATCTACCGGTACGACGGATTATCGCGGTACCGTTGTGGTGTTCAAACCCGATCAGGAGATTTTTGAGCAAACCCTGGAATACAACTACGATACCCTGGCCAGTCGTTTGCGTGAGTTGGCCTATCTCAACAAAGGAATCACCATTACCCTTACCGATAAGCGAAACAAGGATGATGATGGCGAATTCGTTGGAGAAACATTCTACAGTGAAGAAGGACTCAAGGAGTTCATCCGTTTCCTGGATGGGAACCGCGAACCGCTTATTGCCGATGTGATCTCCATGGAAGGGGAGAAGAACGGTATTCCCGTTGAGGTGGCTATGGTGTACAATACCTCGTTCAACGAAAACCTCCACTCTTATGTGAACAATATCAATACCCACGAAGGAGGGACACACCTTTCCGGCTTCCGAAGAGGATTGACCACTACGTTGAAAAAATATGCGGATTCCTCGGGAATGCTGGATAAACTGAAATTCGATATCTCCGGAGATGATTTCCGCGAAGGACTAACGGCCATTGTTTCCGTAAAGGTTGCCGAACCGCAGTTCGAAGGTCAAACCAAGACCAAACTCGGAAACCGCGAAGTGACTTCAGCTGTAAGTCAGTCGGTTTCTGAAATGCTTGAAAATTATTTGGAAGAGCATCCCAACGATGCAAAGACCATCGTACAAAAAGTGATTCTTGCGGCTCAGGCCAGGCACGCGGCGCGAAAGGCCCGTGAGATGGTACAGCGTAAAACCGTTATGAGTGGTGGAGGTCTTCCGGGGAAGTTATCCGACTGTTCCGAACAAGACCCTGAAAAATGCGAAGTGTTCCTTGTCGAGGGAGATTCGGCAGGGGGAACGGCCAAACAAGGCCGAGATCGTAATTTTCAGGCGATTTTACCGCTTCGGGGAAAAATCCTGAACGTAGAGAAGGCCATGCAGCATAAAGTCTTTGAGAACGAAGAAATTCGCAACATCTTCACCGCACTGGGCGTCACCATCGGGACCGAAGAAGACAGCAAAGCACTTAATCTTGAAAAACTGCGCGTCTTTATCATTCGGGACTAAATCAATGACGCTACACATAACACCGCCTTTCGTTTCTTCGCCCATCAATATGTATTTATAACCCTCTTTATAAGCGTCATATATTTTAGATGGAGTAATTTCATC
>CAZTLE010000145.1:0-10752 GCA_964614415.1 uncultured Aureitalea sp.
AAAATTGAAGCGGAGGAAGATGATGAAGAGGAAGAACAAAGTGAGGAATAGTCAGCACAATTGTGCATTGACCCAAACCCGATAAAAACATTGCCCTTTCCTAAAAACCTTTGCTTTCCGGAAAGGGCAATTGCAATAGTCAGACTTCCCGGGGAACTCTAAATTTTAATTAAAATTCGAACTCCTTTAATCTGTCCGTCAACTATCACTTTTAGGAAGTAAATGCCACTGTTTAAATGTGACAGATCATAGTCGAAACTATTTCCGCCTTCCACCAACTGCTCCACAGTATCGAAGGCTGTATTTCCGTAGAAATCATAGATAGTGAGATTCGCGGGTGTCGCCTGATTTGAATTCATATATACATTCAGTTGATCTCTGAACGGGTTCGGACTTGCTCGCAAGTTTGTGATGAAAACCTGATTCGAGTTCTCACACGATCCCAAAGAAGCTCCCAGATATAAGTGCAATGGAACAGTCCAGGCTGGAACACAAAGCGTAATTCCATTCTTACAAATTTCTACTTTCGGCCAATTCGGGTTATTTCCGCAGCTCACGTCAATGACCTCCACTTGAATGCTGGCCTCTGCCGTGCATCCGTTTTCATCGGTGACCGTTACCGTATAGATCGTGGTCTCTTCGGGACACACCTCTATGGAGGCTGTTGTTTCCCCGGTACTCCATTCGTACGTATAAGCTCCGGTACCTCCCGTTACCTGTTCTACCTCCAACAGCGCGCAGGATGCCGGTTGATAACCCATGTATACGGTAGTATCTTCGGAAGTCGTAATATCAATAGGATCCGGTTCTTCAACCAGGAAAAGCTCCATAAATTCTTCTCCCAGCCCATCTGTTACGGTAACTTCATACATTCCTGCCGTAAGACCTACAGCGGTTTGTGTGGTCTGCCCGTCACTCCACTCATAGGTATAAGGAGTTATTCCGCCACTTACAGTAATACTGGCAGTTCCATCTGCTCCTCCGTTACAGGTTACATCCGTGGATTCGGAACTTACGAGTTCAAAGGCCTTCATCCTCAAACGAGCCGAAACCGGAAAATGATCGGACGCTGTTTGCGTGTATTGATTGCTATAGAATTCATAATGAACACGGGATGACATATTGATATAGTTGTCCTCCAACTCATCGGTCAGAGCAATATGATCGATCATATTTTCAGCAAAGACAAAGGAACGCAACCCGGCCTGGCTGAGCTCATCCGTTACTATATCGTAATTGATCATGTCCATTACATACTCGTCGTAACTCGATATTGTAGATGGAATATTGGCTACGGTTTCGTCAACGTCATCATTATAATCACCCAGTAAGATCAGGTTCTCATTTGGATACTGTGCATCCAGACTATCCTTGAGGACTTCCACATCATACTTACGCATGTCATAGCGATTTTGCGGGTCACTGTTGCTGTTGGCCCTTGCGTGAAGCGCTACGATAGCGTATGGCTCTGTCTCACCGTCAACTACAATGTCTGCAGTCAGCAAGAACGGCAAACGGCCACTGGCATAGAAACGGTCTGTAGTGCTAGGATAATCACTAATGGCAGAGTCATCACCTCCATTGTACAGTGGATGGATGGATTCAAGCAGCACCTTGGTCGATACATTGGTAACCGTGCTTGTGTTGTAGATAAATCCTACCTTCTGCTTTACTCCGGGATCATTGGGCCTTGAAACGGCTGGAGACAGCACATAGTCATATCCGGGAAGTTCGCTCACCAATTGATCGAACAGCGCATCATCTGCAATTTCCTGAACGGCATAAATATCGGCACTCAGTTCATTGATAATCGTTTTGGCACTTTCCTTCTGAATAGCGTCGGAATTAGGATCTCCTGCGGGCGGTGAATTATTTTCATCCCCGAACCATTCAATATTCCAGGTCACCAGATCGAACGTTTTATCATTCGGTACATCAAACGGTAGCGTAGGTGGTTCGTATGGGCCGGCACAGGAAATGTCCGCGGCCAGTCTCGGTAATAGTTGAAAGTTAGTTAGGAATCGACCTACGACCCCGATAACCTCAGCACAGGTTTCAGGCTGGCCTAAGCCAACGATGTCTGAAACATCATTATCTATACGCAATTGACCTGTACCGCTGGCATCGGTTAATTCGTAATTTGAATTTCCGAAGAGAATATCTCCTGGAGTCGGAAATACCGGATTGACAATACGCACCAACTCTGCAGGATGATTGGCCAACTGATCCAGGGTAATCGTTTGCGGAACAATGGGGACATTAGGTAGTCCGTTGCTTTCAACATTGGATACCGGGCTTATTTGAACCTGATCGTTGAACGCACTTCTAGTTCCTGTTATCGTTATAGAGTCACCTATAGCGAAGACACCATCTCCATGAACAAGCTGATCGAACACGGCAATTCCGGCTGTACTGTCCTGAATATAAGCAGCTCCTGAAAACTGATCGGATACCGTTAATACACCACTCACCGTGACCACTTCTCCGGCCGGGGTGTTCCTGGCTGCCAGAATCGTGATGGGATCAGGCGGAGGAACAACGGCTCCATTTTCGGCCCCGGGTGTAGGTGCTGCCTGGGTGTAAGTGTCGGTATTTCGGGCGCCTCCCTGTCCGTTTGGAATTCGCTGTAGTGAGTGTCCATCCTTGTCACCTAACTCGTCCTCATTGATCTGTGCCTGACCCGCATTTAGCAGTACCAGAAGCCCGGGATCATCGGCATCGTTAGTATCGTACACAAGGGCATCTATCAAGTTGGCTGTAGTCACAGCAGTTCCTGAAGGAAAATCGGACGCATCTCCGGTATAAAGCCCAACCGCATCTGCTCCGTTTTGTAGTCCGTTACTGGAAATCACCAGTCCTACATTAGGCACTCCGGCGTTACCAATAACGAAGTAACCATCACTATTAGTAGTAAAGCCATCCAGATCGAGGGCATTATAGCTTGTATCTCCATTCCCGTTGTACAGGACCAGAACAAAGCCACTTAAAGATGTATTTCCGGCGCCTCCGTCATACAATTCAACAAATTCCATGTCATCGATGCCGGCGGTGTCCGCATCAAGTTCGTTTATGATGAGGGTTACGGGCTCCGTCGCGTTTGTATTGGCAGCTCCCGGCGTAGGAATGGCCTGAAGATAGGTGGACGTATTCCTTGCTCCTCCCGAACCGTTGGCAAATCGCTGCATTGAGTGTGCATCTTTGTCTCCAGCTCCCCCTTCATTCACCTGAGGTTCTCCCGGATTGAGGAGAACAAGCAGATCGGGATCATCACTATCGTTGGTATCGTACACAATGGCGTCTATTAAATTCACTGTCGTGACCGCAGAGCCGTTGGGGAAATCGGAGGCATCTCCGGTATACAGACCAACGGCATCCGCTCCGTTCTGAAGTCCGTTACTTCCAAAAACTATGGAGACATTCGGGACACCTGCATTACCGATCACAAAATAACCCTGAGCATTGGTGGTCTGGCCGTCCAGATCATAGGCTGCATAGCTTAAATTGTTGGATCCGTTGTAGAATACCAATACCAGTCCATCAAGGGCTGCATTCCCTACTCCTCCGTCATAGAGTTCGACGAATTCCATGGTATCAGTACCCGGTGTATCCGAATCGACTTCATTGATTATAAAATCTCCTGCCGGACCTCCTCCTCCGTTTTCAGCACCCGGAGTCGGATCCAATTGGGCATAGGTGGTAGTATTTCTGGCACCTCCGGAACCATTCGGAATACGTTGTGATGAGTGTGCATCTTTGTCTCCTGCCCCTCCTTCATTCACCTGAGGTTCTCCGGGGTTCAGAAGAACAAGGAGATCAGGATCATCACTATCGTTAGTGTCGTATACAATGGCGTCCAACAGGTTTACTGTCGTCACTACCGATCCATTGGGGAAGTCGGTAGCGTCTCCGGTATAGAGCGCTACGGCATCTGCCCCATTTTGAAGCCCGTTACTTCCGAAGACAACAGAAACATTCGGGACGCCCGCATTACCAATTACGAAATACCCATCCGCATTGGTTGATTGGCCGTCCAAATCATAGGCAGCGTAGCTTAGATTATTCGATCCGTTATAAAAGACCAGTACGAGTCCGTCCAGTGCCGCATTCCCGGCACCTCCGTCGTAAAGCTCTACAAACTCCATGGTGTCGGTGCCCGGAGTATCCGCATCGACTTCATTGATAATAAAGACCGGGGCGTTGGGATCTATGTTCTCAGTCCCCGGTGTAGGGTCCGATTGCGCATAACTTGAGGTATTTCGAAATCCTCCGGATCCGTTGGGAATACGTTGTGAGGAGTGGGCGTCCTTATCCCCTGCCCCGCCTTCATTCACCTGGGGCTCACCCGGGTTGAGCAACACCAGCAGTTCTGCGTCGTCACTATCATTGGTGTCATACACAATGGCATCCTGGAGATTTACGGTGGTCACTGCGGATCCGTTAGGAAAATCCGAAGCATCGGCAGTATATAGCGCCACGGCATCGGCGCCATTTTGAAGTCCATTACTTCCAAAGACGATAGATACATTGGGCACTGCTGCATTTCCAAGAACAAAATAACCATCGGAATTGGTGGTAAATCCATCAAGGTCATAGGCGGCATAGCTCAAGTTATTGGACCCGTTATAAAAGACCAATACAAGGCCGTCAAGGGCTGTATTTCCGGCACCTCCATCGTAAAGTTCAACGAACTCCATGGTATCTGTTCCAGGTGTGTCTGCATCGACTTCATTGATCACAACGGAGGTGATAGGAACGGGAGGACTATTGTCCAAATTATTGTGTTTCGAAGGGTTAGCATTTGTGTTGGCGTGTCCGATTCCCTGCATGGAAAATAAGACCAGTAGAGCTACCAGAGTAGCTGGTAACATCGAGTAAAAATGTTTCACTTTTGGCGGGTTTTTGATGGTTAATAAAAGACTAAAATTAGCATTCAAATTGAACACTTCTATGAACAAACTGTTATGAGATTGTCATCAAATAAAATGTAAACGATGACAACTCAAAGTCAGATAAATGACATCAAAAAATGAAAATAGTAGATCGCTATTTCGGATCTCTAACGGGGAATTTCACCATTAAAGTTAGGGAAAAGTTATATAATAAGCTAAAATGACATGCGTACTCTCCGTGACCAATAATTACAAGGCACAAGGGTTCAGAACATTATTGAATTAATGCGTAAATTCATATGCCGATTAGATTTCTTTCAATCCGGGAGCTATGACAAAATTCGGATACATCATCTTCACTTTCTTGTTGATCTGCGTTGGTTGCAATACTGCGAATGAAACGGAACCACCTCCGTATCAATTAGCGGAGTACTCAGGAAGTCCTGTGCCATTTGCCGGAGGAGAGATCACTACTGTGAATGGCATAAGCTTTACGAACGACGGAAAGACATTATATACATCTGATAATCTATCGCAAAAAGCTACCAACGACAGGTCCTTTGCCGGAATCTTTAAGAGAGTGTTCAAAGATGGGCAATGGGGTGCACCGGAGTCCTTAGCGTTTAATACCTCGATTGACGCCTATCATCCGGTATTATCTGCAGACAACAAAAGGATCTTTTTTAACTCGCGATCGCATCCCGACTCGACGAATGTCTTTATTCCCCATAATATCTGGTATGCGGATCTTACCGAATCGGGCTGGTCTGAACCGAAGATGCTGAACTACATAAACAGTTCATCGTACGACTCATATCCTTCGATTGCCCTAAACAACAATTTGTATTTCAATTCGGATCGTCCCGGCGGACAAGGGGGAATGGATATTTATATGTCTGAATACAAGGACGGAAAATACAGTACTCCTGCAAATATAGAAGGCATAAACTCTCCTTTTTCAGAAAATGACCTGGTCGTTGACCCTGATGAGAAGTTCATTATTTTCAACCGATACATCGATTCCTCACGGACGCTTGATATGTATGTTTCAATGAAACTTAGCAATACCTGGACTCAGCCCAAAAAGTTGGATATAATCAATGCTGATGACAAATGGGAACTGACTCCTACCCTGTCTCCCGACAAGCAGTATTTCTTCTATGAACTGGATGGCAAGATCATGCAGATCGAGCTTGAAGTTTTGTTAGACATAACTCCGGATTGACCCGCCTGGAGAAATAGCTCCGAAATAGTAACAAATATTGCCGCCATTCGTCTTGAGTTTATAGTGATAAAACGCTGAGCGTTTTATCAGCCACCATTAAAACCAACCATAATGAACCAAGGCTTAAGGCGTATCATGCGATTGATCGCCATGTTTGCAGTTATACTGACCTCGTCGTTATCTACCCATGGTCAGGAACAAGAAAACCTGTCAACACTATCATCTCCTTATAATTCTCTCATTGAAAACCTGCTTGCCAGAGGAACGGAGGACAAATTATTCCCCGGTGCAAGCCTGTCGTTATATACGGAGGACACCTTGATCTTCTACAATGCAGGATACGCAAACCTGCAGACTGATGTAAAGACGTCAAATAAAACCAGGTATCATCTGGGTTCGGTCGGAAAGTTACTTACCGCTATAGCAGTGCTTCAACAGGTTGATGAAGGGACTCTTGATCTACACGCTGACATTTCGAACTATCTCGACGATCATGATTTTGAACTGTACAACAATGAGCCTCTCACCCTACACTGCCTGTTGACCCATTCCTGTGGTTTGAACGATATTAATGTGGGGTATATGGCCAAAAGCAATCATGATCTGGTACCTCTGGAAACGTACATTAAAGACAACTATCCAGGTGTGTTCCAGTCCCCGGGTAAAGACATAATGTATTCAAACTACTCCTACGCCCTTGCCGGTCTGATCGTAGAAAAAGTAAGCGGAAAGAAATTTGCTTCGTACATAAATGAGAGGCTATTTGATCCATTGAAAATGAACAATTCTTCACTAGACTTCCCGGAAGACTACCAAAGTAACGATCAATATGCTGCTGGTTATCGCAAGGTAAAGTCCAATTTTGAGGAGGTAACCGTGTATCCCCGGCACGCGGTTCCGGCAGGAAGTTTGGTGTCGACTTCAGAAGACATGGCAAAGCTGATAGAAGCGCTTTTCAATAGAGATGCCGATATTCTCTCCCCAAGTGCCTGGCAAATGTTCTTTAGCGAACAATTCAGCAATCATCCCATATTAAATGGATATAGTTATGGATTGGAGCGCCAAAATATCAATGGCGTTACGGCCTGGGCAAAAGGAGGGGCACTTCCCGGAACACTGTCCAACATACTCATTATCCCTGATACGTTTGCATTGTTCTATGTTGCTAACACTGACAACGATGAATTCGGAGAGTTTTTTTACCGATCGCTTTTCGACAGCCTGCACCTCAATAAAGAGCAGATCAGGCAACAAAAGCCAGTGAATACGGAAAAGTACACAGGGGTGTATCGCAACAAACGATACAACAGAAATACAGCAGAGAATATTGTAAGTCTGTTTAGAGGGCAATTGGATGTTTATGACAACGCCACCCATGACACGCTACTCATTTATCACAATAGCGGATGGAATTCCTATATCTCAGTCGATGACGGTCTGTTTCAGGATACGGAAAAACCTTATGAGTATCTATATTTCGAAGAAGACCAGGACGGGAAAATCGTAAATCTCTACAGAAACCAGAACATCTCGGGACTCTCGGTGCCTGCGAGCTACGAAAGAACAAAATGGTATAACAGTCCTCTCTTTATAAACGAATATTACGGAATAGTACTTCTTGTTATTTTGAGTGGTTTACTCCTATTCCTTGGTCAGTTCCTGGTTCGTACAGTCCGCAGGCTGAAAGCCGAAATTCCGGGCGGAAGTACGCCATTAAAGCGATATTATGATATCCTTGGTATAACCACCATAACTTTCATCGTTCATACGTATTTAGGGCCAATTAAAATCCTCAGAGCTTCTGACGAATTCCTGTTCGGTTATCCGGGTTATTTCAGGATTGCTACGATACTGGCATATCTGCTAATTCCACTTACAATTGCACTGGGATTTTGGCTCTGGAAGATCTGGCAAGCCCGGAAAGGTAATCTGGCATTAAGGGTCTACATGACATTAATCCAGGTAGCCATTATAATACACCTGGTCTATCTGTACTACTGGAATTTCATATAACGGAAAGTAATCTCCGGCAATACCGGTCCGATTAATCCCCGGATTGCTTTCTGCCGGTGAGCATAGTGTCGATTGACAGTTTTCCCGATCCACGTAAGACGACTATCAAGGCCAGAGCAATGGCCAACAGATGAAACTCAAACCCTTCTCCCCGTTGTTCGGTATACCAGTTCATAAAGAAGTGATCATTTACTACAAAATATATGGCTCCCAGCATGATGAGTAAAATCGATGCGGCGGCAAATCGGGAGAACAATCCGATAATCAATAGAATACCACCTACAAACTCTCCCAGGGCGACCAACCATGTGACAAATGACGGAAAGCCAAACCATTGATTAAAGGCTTCCGAGGTAGCTTCCATTCCATGTCCTCCCCAAATACCCAGTACTTTCTGAGCACCGTGCGGGAAAATAACAACGCCGAGGAAAACCCGTGCTATAAGTGCGGAATAAGAAGTATCCGTACTAACGATCCTTTGAATAAATTGCTTCATGTCGTTTGATTTTGATTGATAAATACCGGTAGTCACAAAGGCAGGGTTAGCACTGAGAAGTTTTATACCATGCCCGGACGACTACATGTTTAAAGATAGGTATTTTATGTACGGAATTAACAATCAGACAAATACAGTCCTTATTATCATGCAATAACTACAAAACCAGGACAGCAACAATAATGAAATAAAAAACCCTCCTTCGCCAGGGCTCCGGAGGGTTTGTTCAGAATCTGTGAGTACTTACTACTCTTTGATCAGTTGTTTCGTGATCTGTCCGTCCTTTCCTGAAATCACAACCACATAGGTCGCTGAAGCCAACTGACTGATGTCAATCGATTTTTCAGTTCCCATATCGTTGAGTGACACGGTTTGTATCAAACGTCCCGTCATATCGTAGATCGCAGCATTCTCCAGTTGCAAGCTTTGCGGATTGCTCAGGAATACCTGATCTGATGCCGGGTTCGGATACATGATCACAGAACCAAGGTTTTCACTAACATCTCCTACACCCAATACACTTTCTACCGTAAGTTCGAAAGTACAGCTACCTACATTACCCAGATCGTCTTCTGCGGTAAGGGTTACAGTGTACACACCATCAGGCAGTTCCGTACCCGGTGCCGGATCCTGTCCAAAGATCGTTACAGGATCGGTACAGTTATCAACAGCAGTAGCATCGCCATTAGCCCAGTAGTCCGGTACCTCATAGAAGAGGTTTCCTGGTCCCGGATCAACGGTTTGATCAGCAGGACAAGTAATTTGTGGTCCCATGTCATCTACTACGGTCACGGTAGCATTACATGCCGCCAGATTACCATTCACGTCACTGGCAAATACCATTACCATGATCGGTGTTCCTATGTCACTACAGTCAAACTCAAAGATGTCGATGGCTGTTGTAAGAATACCACAAGCATCGGTCAGGGTATCGATCACATCATCAGGAGTGATCTCGGCAAAGCCGTTCTCATCCAGGGATACGGTAATATCCATACAGGTAAGTACCGGATCGATATTGTCTTCTACCGTTACATTGGCAGTACAAGAAGATGAGTTACCGTTTACATCGGTTACGGTAAGGGTCACGGTGTTGTTACCTACATTGGAACAGTCGAAGGTATCGTTATCGAGCGCCAGGGTAATACCACAGGCATCGCTACTTCCACCGTCCACATCAGATGGTGAGATGGTCGCATTGCCGTTAGCATCCAGTTGTACGGTGATGTCCATACAAACGGCTACCGGAGCTACATTGTCCTCTACGGTTACCACAGCGATACAAGTACTTGAGTTTCCTTGTGCATCGGTAACAGTCAAAGTCACATTGTTATCACCTACATTCGAACAATCGAAGTCGGTTTGTGAAGCTGAGATAGAAGCTACACCACAGTTATCGGTAGAGCCGCCGTCGATATCCGCTGCTGTGATCGAGACATTACCGGTAGCATCGAGCTGTACGGTGATATCCTGACATACGGCGATCGGATCTTCATCATCGGTTACAGTGATGGTGAATGTACATACGGTCGTATTTCCACCGGCATCGGTCGCTGTAAACTCAACGGTGTTCACTCCAATCGGGAAGGCACTTCCTGATGGTAATCCGCCTGTTTGTGCTACTGTAACTGTACAGTTATCAAGAGCCAATGCGTCTGGGAATACTACTACGGCACTACACTGACCCGGATCGGTACCCGTGTTCACATCAGCCGGACAAGCAATCGTTGGTGGAATGTTATCCTCAACAGTTACTGTTGCAGTACATGTACTGCTGTTTCCGTTCACATCGGTCACCGTGAGGGTAACTGTATTGGCACCAAGGTCATCACAATCGAAAGTATCTATATCGATAGCGATCGTATCTACCCCACAGTTATCTGTAGAACCTCCGTCCACATCGGCTGCTACAATTGAAGCGTCGCCGTTGGCATCCAGTTGAACAGTGATATCCTGACAAACAGCTGCAGGTGGCTCGTTATCTACTACGGTTACATCGAAGCTACAGGTAGCTGTGTTTCCTGAAGAATCGGTCACCTCGAATGTATTGGTAGTGGTTCCCAGAGGGAATGCGCTTCCTGAAGGCAGTCCGGCTGTTTGTGTTATGGTAATGCCCGTTGGTCCGACAT
>CAZTLE010000146.1:0-10595 GCA_964614415.1 uncultured Aureitalea sp.
ATAATGGTTCATAAAATGTTTTTTTAACTTAATTTGTTGTTCTCACGGCGCTTTGCCAAGAGCGTGCAAAAATACTACTTTATATTCTAATATTCAAACAGTTATTTTTCCCGTTTTTTAGCCCGAAAAACCGTTTCATACTTCTTTTCCTACAAAAAAAGATTAAGTGTCTGATTTTCACGATAAAAGTTAAAAAAAGTTGCCATTCATCGATTTTTTCGCTATAATTGCCTTAAGATAAAACGTAACAACTGTGGACAAACCTATACTAAAGTGTGCGATTGTCGATGACTCTACATTGCAGCGCCTCTCCATAGTCAAACTTATCGAAAATCACCCATCTCTTGACTTAATAGCCGAGTATAATAACGCTATTGAGGCCAAGATGGGACTGGCAACCACGGAAATTGATCTCATCTTCCTTGATATCGAAATGCCAATACTATCCGGTTTCGACCTCCTGGATGATTTGAGCAACAAACCACAGATTATTTTTGTTACGGGTAAGACAAAATACGCTTTCAAAGCCTTTGATTATGACGCCGTGGATTACCTGCGGAAACCAATTTCCAAAGAACGCTTTCTCAACGCTGTTCACAAGGCCATTACAAATTACAAACTGAAGAACGATGAAGGTTTCGACGACGAGGACTTCATCTTTGTAAAAAGTAACCTGAAAAAGCGAAAAGTCTTCCTTAACGAGTTACGTTACATTGAGGCCCTTGGAGATTATGTAAAATTAGTTACCGAGCATGACGCTCTCGTGGTACTGTCTACCATGAAGGCGTTTGAAGCCCTTTTACCGAGCGATCGCTTTTTACGCATCCACAAGTCCTATATCGTAAACCTGGACAAGGTGGAACGTTACAACAGTAAGGTCATTGAGTTAGACAAAGAGCAGTTACCTCTTAGCCGTAATCGCAAGTCCGACCTTGTTGAAGCACTATCGGCCAGCATGCGTTCCTAGTAGTTGTCTACATCCGGCACTACCTTTACCGAAACAAAATCCTTGATTGCATTGAAGCGCTGAAGCACGCGTTGTACATACTCTTTGGTCTTAGATAAAGACTGTTGCTTCGGAATTTTCACGAGAACATTGGAGATATATTCGTTCCGAATACGACCAACAGGTGGCGCTTCCGGGCCCAGTACATGTTCTTTCAACTGAAGCCGCAGTGCCTCTGCGAACCAGAGAGAGGCCTTTTGCATTTTTGTCAGACTCCGGTCTCTGAAAGTGATCTTTATCGTCCTGTAATGAGGTGGATATTTGTACTGATATCTTTCTTCCAACTGCTGCTCATACATGCCCTTGTAGTCATTGACACTCACCTGCTGCAAGATCTGATGATACGGATTGTACGTCTGAATAAGAACTTTACCTCGTTTCTTCGTTCTACCCGCCCTTCCGGATACCTGTTGTAACAGTTGAAAGCTCCGCTCATGGGCTCTAAAATCAGGGAAATTGAGAAGGTTATCGGCATTCATCACCCCTACTACACTCACATTCCTAAAATCCAGACCCTTGGCCAGCATTTGGGTTCCCACCAGAATATCGATCTCCCCGGCTTCCAATCCTTCAATGAGCTTCGCATAGGCATGTTTTCCGCGTGTGGTATCCTGATCCATCCGGGCAATCTTGTGATCCGGAAAGAGTGATTTCAGTTCAGATTCAATCTGTTCAGTTCCAAAACCTTTGGTGTCGAGCGTTTCACTACCACAGGCCATACAGGCAACGGGCATGGCCATGTGATGGCCACAATAATGGCAACGCAATTGGTTCTTGTACTGATGATACGTGAGACTCACATCGCAGTTAGGGCATTGAGGAGCTACACCACAGGTTGTGCATTCCACCACGGGTGAATACCCTCGCCGATTCTGAAAAAGAATGATCTGCTCATTATCACCTAAAGCTTCCTGTATCTCCTCCATCAGCCGATCACTAAAATGACCGGTCATACGTTTTTTGCGGTGTTTTTCCTTAATGTCCACCAATTCGATTTCGGGCATCAGCACGTTACCGAATCGCTGTGAAAGTGATACCAATCCATACTTCCCGGTTTCTGCATTGTGATAGGTCTCAAGGGCTGGTGTGGCCGATCCCAGTACTGTTTTTGCCCCATGCATCCCTGCCAGAACTATGGCACTGTCACGACCGTGATATCGTGGTGCCGGACTGTATTGTTTAAAAGAAGGTTCGTGTTCTTCGTCGACAATCACCAAACCCAAATTGGAAAACGGAAGGAAAAGCGACGACCGGGCTCCGATCACCACCTGGGATTTAAGCCTGCCGACCAGTACATTATTCCACACTTCAACCCGTTCATTCGTAGAATAGCGCGAGTGATATACGGATATTTTCTCTCCGAAATAGCGCTGTAGTCGGCTGATCAGCTGCGTTGTGAGTGCTATTTCGGGCAACATATACAACACTTGCTTCCCGGAGGCCAGTACCGAATCGATCAGCTTAACGTAGATCTCCGTCTTTCCGCTGGAGGTAACTCCGTGGAGCAAGGTGATATCTTTCTCCTTAAAACTTGCTTGAAGTTCACTGAAAGCCGTTTCCTGTGCCGGACTTAACTTCTTAAGATCGTCTTCACCTTCTCCTTCAAATTCAACCCGGTCTTTTTGAATGAAGTACTCTTCCAGTATCCCTTTGTCAATCAGAGTTTTCAAGGTTGCCGCCGTGGATTCACTTCGTTTCTGAAGCGTTACACTGTCCACGGGTGTAGGACTCTCGGCCTGAAGCATGAACAGTGTCATTAGCACCTGTCGTTGCTTTGGCGCCCTTGTCATACTATCTAACAGGTCTCTCAACGCTTCTTCCTGCGTATATTGAGGGACTAGCTTAATGTACCGTTTTACCTTGGGGGTGTACTGCTCGTATACCTCCTCCTGAATTTCAATAAGCCCTTTTTGAAGTAATTTCTGAAGTACCGGAAGCACATTTTGACGCTCGAGCAACGATCGAATATCATTGATGTGCAAGGAAGATTGGTGCGTAAGCGCTTCAAAGACCGTAAACTCGGAGTCATTGAGTTCGGGCTCTTCCTGTGGGATGTTGGAAGCCAGACGCACTATGGTCTCACTTTCCAGCAGAAACGCCTTGGGAAGGGCCGCCCGTATCACTTCACCCAGCGTGCACATATAATACGAGGCCATCCACTCCCAGTGCTGTAGCTGAAGCTCTGTTATTATTGGCGTCTCATCCAGGATATGATCGATCTCCTTGGGCTCAAACGTAGGTGGTGCCTCCTGATGCACGGAGCTGACAATACCCGTGTAGATCTTCGATTTCCCGAAAGGCACTGCCACACGCATTCCGCGCTTCAAAAAACCCGCCTCATCCCTGTTCACGGTATAAGTGAACGTTTGACGCAAAGGAATCGGTAATATGACTTCGATGAAATACAACTTCTTTAAGTAGTGAGTATTGGGATGTTAGTATTGAGATTGGAGTCAAGAACCAGGAGTCAGGAACCAGGAATCAAGAACCGAGATTAGAGTTTGTTTATTTGTTTAATCGTTGAATTGGTTAATCGGTTAATTAGTTAATTTTCAAATCAGTAATTGGTATTGAGTATTGAGTTATTAGATGTCAGAGGTTTAATACTGAAATAATATCAGAACCTGAAACTTTCAACCTGCAACAGATTATCGTATTCAGTTAACAGTGGCGGTGGGCAGTCTCTTCATATCCAGGATTACCACCTCATACCTCATACCTCATACCTCATACCTCATACCTCATCACTAAAATAAAGCCATGTCGAATGTTGTACAAGCGATTCGGCTATTACTTGTAAACAGGTTTATTCAGTCATAAAAAAACCGCTCGAAAGAGCGGCCAATTTGCAAGGGAAACTACTCTACCCTATGCCAATATTGCGTCCGGCCGAGTAGTGATATACCTATATAGCCTCTAACCTTAAGTCGGTCGTCCTCCTGGAGCTCCAGGTAGCACTTGTATAACTTTCCATTGTTGGGATCAAGGATCTTACCGCCGTTGTACTCATCTCCGTCTTTTTCCAGTCCTTTTATCACCACCAATCCAAGTATCGGGCTGTCCTTGTCTTTCCCTTTGCACTGATCACAGATCGCATTCTGCGCATCGGGATTCAGAATCCGGACTACTTTTCCGTATATCTTTCCGTCTTCTTCGTAAATCTCAACTACCGACTTAGCTTCACCGGTCTCGTCATCCACGGTCTTCCAGTTCCCGGTAATCTGCTGGGCGGTAACCGGAATGGCAAATAGCATGAGTACGATCAGAGTAAGTTGATTTCTTTTCATAACAAACAATTTAGTTAGCATTTCTCCTTTAAACGCTGTAAAGAGATATTTAGTTCGAATCCCAGCAATAAAAGATTCGAATTTAACCAAATATAGAACATCATGATCAACAAGGCTCCAATAGAGCCGTATAGTTCATTGTAGTTGGAAAAGTTGTTAATATAAACTCCAAAAAGATAGGTGGTTAATAAGAACAACAGCGTGGTCACCAGGGCACCCACAGAAAAAAACCGGGTTTGACGGCCTTCCTTGACTCCGAAATGATACAAGGTAGCCACAATGAGATAGAACATAACAATGAACACCGCCACCTGAAGTGCCGAGATCCAAAACACATCATTCTGCATATATCCCATCCCTTTTAGTTCCCTTATGGCAAATTCTCCATAAATGATCACTCCCACGGTGATAAGAAGTAATATGGCCACGAATATGGACACCAAAAGCGCCACAAAATACTGTCTGAAAAAAGCCCGGTTAATAGTTACATGGACCGAATACTCGAAGGCACTGAATATCGAATTAACCCCATTGGCGGCCAGAAATAAGGACAGGAAGAAAGCAAAGGAAAGTAAGCCAGCCCTTTGATTCACAGCAATATCGGCAATCACCGGATAGAAATACTCATGCGTTTGCGCAGGTAGCATCTCCTCTATAAAGATGAGAAATCGTGTTTGAAAGTCCTCTACCGGAATGTAGGAGATCAGGTTAAGCATGAGTAGTAAAAACGGGAACAGGGCAATGAAGAAACTGTATGCGATAGAACTGGCCCGTGAGGAAAATGTGCCTTTGATGATTCCCGTTCCGTAAATCTCAAAAAGGTGATAGAGAGAAAGACCGGAAAAGCCCGGCAGAATGATCCTTTTGCTCAACGCAGCACATTCCCTGATCACGGGGATCTTTATTTCCCTTTCAACCTCGGCCATTATACCGCCTTTAAACTGAGATCCATGTTATAGACCGAATGCGTTAGCGCTCCACTGGAAATATAATCCACACCACACTCTGCATACTTTCGAACGGTGTCCAGGGTAATGCCTCCACTGGACTCGGTAAGGCATGTGTCGCCAATGAGTTCGACTGCTTTGCGGGTATCTTCGTAGTTAAAGTTGTCGATCAGGATTCGATATACACCTTCGTTCTCAAGAATCTCACGAATTTCGTCGAGATTCCGTGCTTCTACAATGATCTTGAGATCCAGGCTGTTGTCTTTTAAGTACTTCTGGGTCTTTTTGATTGCCTTAGTAATACCGCCACAGAAATCGTTGTGATTGTCTTTGAGCATGATCATATCATACAGGGCAAACCTATGATTCTCACCTCCTCCTATCTTTACCGCCCATTTCTCCAGTGCGCGTATACCCGGGGTAGTTTTTCGGGTATCCAGTATCCTGGTTCCCGTGCCCTCCAGTTTCTGAACATAGGTATTCGTCTTTGTAGCAATGGCGCTCATACGCTGCATGGCGTTCAATACCAAACGTTCTGCCTTAAGTATGGATTGCGAATTTCCCGAAACATAAAAGACAATATCTCCATATTTTACGCGACTACCGTCCTCAATTTTAATGTCCACATCCAATCCCGGATCAACATACTCAAAAACCTGTCGTGCAAACTCAACCCCGGCAATGATCCCCTCATCTTTTACAAGGAGTTTTGCTTTGCCCTGGGCATCTTCCGAAATGCAGGCCAATGAACTGTGATCACCGCCACCTACGTCTTCGCGTATGGCATTAGCAATGATGATATTGATCTCCTTGTTGAATTTTGCCTGAGAAATCATGAGGTTCAATTTTTGGCTAAAATACTAAAGTTTTGGGTGTTGGTTTCTGTGTTTTGGGTTATAATCAATGCTGGAAGCCGGAAGTTTGAAGATGGAAGCTGGAAGATCGAGGCTGGAAGTTGGAAGATGGAAGTGTGAGGTGTGAGGTGTGAGGCCTGCCAGCCGCAGGCAGGTGTGAAACATAAACCAAATTGTCCTGGCCCAGGTAGATTCCTTTAATCTTTCAATCTTTGAATCTTTCAATCAAGAGAGAAGATCGAAGTTGGAAGACGGAAGGTGGAAGGTAAAAGACCGCAAACCATGAACCAGGAACCAAGAACCATGAACTCAACACTCAAAATTTAAAACTTCAAATTAACCCCTTACATTTGAAGCATGAAGATCACCTTATTGGCCATCGGGAAAACGGATAGTAGATCGTTGCAGCTTCTTATTGAAGAATACGAGAAGCGATTGAAGCACTACGTTCCATTCATATTTGAAGTGATCCCGGATATCAAGAACGTTAAAAACCTTTCCGAAGCACAGCAAAAACAGGCGGAAGGAAACGAAATCCTCAAACGGCTTTCACCGGGAGACCATCTAGTTCTTCTCGACGAAAAAGGCAAGAAATTCAGTTCGGTGGAGTTTTCGGGCTTTCTTCAGAAAAAGATGAATAGCGGACTTAAAAACCTGGTATTCGTAATAGGAGGACCCTACGGGTTTAGCGAAGCTATGTACGAGCGATCCAATGCCAGGATCTCACTATCGGATATGACCTTCTCGCATCAAATGGTTCGTTTGTTTTTCATTGAACAGTTGTATCGCGGATATACGATTCTTAGGAACGAGCCGTATCATCATCGATAGACCATGGCCTTTTTATTACTTCCGAAAATGCTTCTCGAGTTGTTCGCTTAGCTTCCGCAAATTTTCTTGCTCCGGTAGCGCTTCCAATCTTCGGCTCATTTCTTTGAGAATGTGATTCTTTGTGTCTACAGACAACTTCACTGAAACCTCCTCAAAGGATTCGTCCAGACTGTATCGGGAGAAATAATCATCCGAATGGTAACCCGAAAAATAATAACTCAGCACTTTTTCCTCAACGTTACCCAATCCTTCGCTTTGATTATGGACGAGCAAATCCATGAGCGTTATGAATAACTCCCTGAGAGGTTCATTCACATCCTCGTAAAAATGGGGATAGTCATTGAGCAGTTGCATCTTGAAATGTCTGAAGTCATTATTACCCGGATACCTGCTTATCAATTCAGTAAAAACCTCAATCCCTTCCTCCAACTGATCCCTGGTTTGAATTTCGGGTATCTGACTAAGTCTACGCTTTTTATAGAGCGGATTGCGGAGAAGGTACTGCTTGAATGTAGCCCAATTCGCTAAATCATCATCACTGGGATAATTTTGCAAAAGGTCAACATAAAAAACATCAGCTATATCATTGATGATATATTCCGAGTACAAATAGAAGCCCAAAACCAGGTACAACAGGTCCTTATGCGCATCCTCCAGTTCCATAAGGCGCAGTTTATTTGCGATTTCATTGTTATCGGCAACCTCCTTCCGAATAATTTCACGAAGTTCCTCCGTAGTAGAAACCGGCATCAATAGTTCCTCAAAAGTATTAGAGTAATTAACATCAATAAAGCGCTCGGATGTGTTGAATATTAGTTCGTTTGAAATCAATCTGGCAAGTTCATAATTACCGGTGGTAGCGCAATATACCAAGGCTGTAATTCGATCTTTCTCGGCGTTTGAGGACATTTGATTGACCATACTTGTTATTTCGGCTTCAAAACGATCGACATCTGCGTCCCTTTCCAGAACAATATCGTCCTCCATTTGACCTACTTTCGCTATCAGTTCCTTCATCCGGAGGCATACTTGCGCTACCGTTGAATTTTCACCCTGTTCAATAATTTCTTGAGTAAGTTGTTTGCGAAGGTCAGTGCACTCTTGCAATTCACAACCGGCGAATAAGTTGAGCAGTTCTTCATTGTCCAGTTCCAGGGAAAATCTGGATTTCAAATCAATCAATGTATTATACTTGTCGTGGTTTTCGTCATCAGCCGATCGCATTCCGTAAAGAACATCGAGTCTTGCCAGGCTAAAATAAACCGTATTCCTTCGGTCCAACTTGTTGCCTTCCAACAGTGAATCTATCATCCGGACCAGTGTTTTTTGCTCATCGGACTCTGAGAACCAAAACCGAAGGGGTTTGTCCAGTAAAAATTCGTTAATCGCTAATTTAGACAGCTTCAGGCCTTTCGGGTACTCGCTTTTGAGGGCGTTATAAAAACGATTATAGTCATCGGGGTTTTCAGTAAGTTGACACAACCGTGCTTTTATGTACAGTAACTCCTCTTCCGTAAGTTTTTCGTTCTCTAATAAACCATCAAGAAATACGAACGTCGACTTGCGGCCATAGGTATTGAATTTCAATAGTCCTTCTGCGAGAATTTTCGATAACTCATCCTCCCAGTCACCAGATTTCAGTAACAAATTGGCACTATCAGAATTTCCCCCCGGTGAACTTGCCGTAATAGTCTTGTTCAATAAAAACGTCCCTCGATCGGCATTGAGATACTGATCTTCCAGTTGAAAGACCTGGGAGCTGAGACCATGTGAAATAACAAGGAAACAAATGGACAATAAGCCGGAAAGCGATATTCTCATTCTGTAAAAATAATTAAGGCCTAATAATCCAAAAAAAACTGTTTTTTCCCATGAAACTGTTTTATCAATTCCCTGGCCTCTTGTGTGGAAATCTTCATACAATTCACCACGGGATCGGCTCGTTCCTTTCTTCCCTTGCGATCCCTGTTCACATTTTCATATAGAAAGTACTGTTCGTTGGCATCCTCCAAAAAATACACCGATACCCGGCCGAAACGTGTCGATCCGCCTCTTTTCAGTTCGTTCATCTTATCGGCAAGACCTCCTTCAAGGTCCATAAAGTATTGTGTATTGGGTACACTTTTGAACTCGTCATACATCGTATAGCGTCCGTACCATTTGTTCAATCGTGCGTTGAAGGGAGAAATTGTATAATCGTTCAGAAGCTTCACAGTCATAAAAATAATAATGGCGGCTTCCGCCATCCATATGAACATAAGAACGAGACCGCTAAATGGCGTTCCAAAGATCTCCCACATCCCTTCCCTGTTAATTTCTACGAGTATCTCAAAAATGAAATCAGGTCTGAACACCAACATAAACTTCAAAAAGTAACTCGCCACCAGATTGTCTCCTTCCTGAAAGAAATAGATGAGATATGCCGCCCAGGAGAAATAAACGGCCAGAAAGGCGAGGACACCCCCTGATCGAACAACGAATTTCTTGTCCCGAACCTTACAGAGCTTGGAAATAACACGGTACAGGATTCCCATAAGATATCCAAACCCTACAGCCAGTAGAACGCCAATATAAATGGCAGGATTAATAGCACAAACGATTCCGTAGACAAATGCGAGGACATAGACTAAAACGAGTCCGAAGGAAAAACAAAGTACTTTTGATAAAAGGGTATTATCCTGACTGGGAACATACCATTGGACGGTAGTTTCATTCATGGTTAGCTAATTGAAAGCCAAATGTAGTTGAATTAAACGAAATGCCCGGTGGAGGTAATTCTTACCCTTTCTGCTTCTTGCGATTTAGCACTCGGTACTCCTCATAGCACTCGCTAATCGCATCCAGGATTTGAAGGTCATTGGCGGTTCGGATGAAATCCGCAGAGTAGTTACAGCGGTTTACAATTTCATCCAGGTCTGCTTTCTCAAGCTGAAGGACGGCCATGAGGGTCTCCCGGTCATATTTGGATTGCAGTAGATTCCGAATCTCGTCATCCTCCTTCATCTTCCGCAATTTGCGCATCTGTTTGGGGCGCTTTCCGAAGACATTATAGAGGAAATCCGCCGGGTTGAAAATGGCGCTCAACACCTTGTTGACCGCATCCGGCTGACGGCTCCCTCCTTCATAGCCGGTATTAAGTCCGGCAATCCGATACCGGTAATTATCGTAAATAGGAATGGTTCGGGCATCGACTTCAACATAGCCCGTAAGCTGAACCTGCTTCACAACTACCTCTTCCAGCGCGATTCCCAATTCGGTCATTTTGATCTTAATATCACCGAAGCGCAACCAGTCATTGGTCACACGCACCCGAATGGATTTAAACCCGAGATATGAGAAATACAGGGTATCGTTAACAGCAGCCCTGATCTCGAAATGTCCCTCATCATCGGTGACAGTACCTACAACACTGTTCAAATTAACGACGTGCACATTCTCCAATGGTTTATCATTGGCATCATTGAGCACCTTCCCGTTAATAAGGGTAGGTTCCTCCTGTGCCAGGGCGGGCATGGAAATCAGAACCAATAGCAAAAAGAGGATCTTCTTCATAGTAATTATGTTGTAAAAATACGCAATATGAAGAGAATTCCGTGCCAAAGTTTCGTTAAGGGGTGATTTAGTAGAGAGATGTTAGTATTGAGTATTGAGTATTGAGATGTTTGGGGTT
>CAZTLE010000147.1:0-10558 GCA_964614415.1 uncultured Aureitalea sp.
CACCATTATAAAAGATCTGGCCTCAAAAGCCGGTATACGAAAGAACATCAGCCCACATACATTTCGTCATTCCTTCGCGACCCATTTGCTGCAAAACGGAGCCGATCTTCGCGCCATTCAGCAAATGTTGGGGCACGAGAGCATTACTACCACCGAGATCTATACGCATATCGACAAGCGTCACCTAACCGAAATTATTAACCGGTTTCATCCGAGAAAGAACGCCTAGGATTCGTATCTTTAGAGTACTTAGAATATACAAATGAAAACATTACAATTTGCCAATGGAGATTCCATGCCATCACTGGGGCTTGGAACCTGGAAGGCAACGGGTTCCAGTGTAAAAGATGCCGTCGTGGCAGCCGTTAAAATGGGTTACAGACATATTGATACGGCCGCCATTTATGGAAATGAAGTTGAAATCGGGGAAGCACTGGATCAACTTTTTGATGAAGGTGTAGTGAACCGCGATGACCTTTTCATAACCTCTAAACTCTGGAATGATGCCCATCGTAAAGAAGATGTGATTCCGGCGCTTCAGGATTCGCTACGAAAATTGAATCTGGACTACCTGGACCTGTATCTGGTTCATTGGCCCGTGGCCTTTAAACCGGGAGTCTCTTTCCCGACCGAACCTTCCGAATACGTACCCTTGGAACAACTTCCTCTTAATGAAACCTGGAGCGGTATGGTAGCCGCTAAAGAACAGGGACTTGCCAGGCATATCGGCGTTTCCAATTTCAGCCCGAAGAAGTTGGAAAATCTTCTCAAAGAGACGGACACAACTCCCGAGGTTAATCAGGTGGAAATGCATCCGCTACTTCAGCAACCCGGGTTGTTTGAATACTGCAATGATCACAACATACTGTTAACCGGATATTCACCCCTGGGATCAGGAGACAGGGCACCTCAGATGAAGGCAGATGACGAACCCAGTTTAATGTCGTTACCTGAAGTTTCGGCTATTGCAGATAGAAATGGTGTTTCGGCTGCCCAGGTATTATTGGCCTGGCATGTGAACCGTGGAACTTCCGTGATTCCGAAATCAACCACACCTTCGCACTTACAGTCCAACCTGGAAGCACAGGATATTGTACTGAGTGATCAGGATATGAAAGAGCTAACGGCCCTGGACAGAAATTACCGCTATGTTAACGGGAAGTTCTTCGAGATGCCCGGTAGCGGATATAGCGACATCTATGATGAAGGTTAAATCGAATCCCTACTTTGCTATATTAACCGCCCTGGTTTCGCGAATTACGGTAACCTTTACCTGACCGGGATAGGTCATATCCGTTTGGATTTTTTGGGTGATCTCAAAAGACAGTTGTGCCGCTTTTTCGTCACTCACCTTTTCGCTTTCCACCATTACCCGCAGTTCACGTCCGGCTTGAATGGCATAGGCCTTATTGACACCGTTAAACCCAAAGGCAATATCTTCCAGGTCCTTTAAACGCTGAATGTAGGAATCCAGTACCTGGCGTCTGGCGCCTGGACGGGCACCGCTAATGGCATCACAAACCTGTACAATAGGAGACAACAGGTTGGTCATCTCTATTTCATCGTGGTGCGCTCCTATGGCGTTGCACACATCCGCTTTCTCACCGTACTTTTCGGCCCATTGCATTCCAAGAATGGCGTGGGGTACTTCGGTCTCTGTCTCAGGAACTTTCCCGATGTCGTGTAATAAACCGGCTCGTTTGGCAAGCTTAGGGTTCAGGCCTAACTCCGACGCCATCACACCGCAAAGTTTTGCCACCTCCCGTGAGTGCTGTAACAGGTTTTGTCCATAGGAAGAACGATACTTCATTCGTCCTACCGCCTTAATAAGCTCAGGGTGCAATCCGTGTATTCCCAGATCGATCACCGTGCGCTTCCCTACTTCGATGATCTCCTCTTCGATTTGTTTGGTGGTCTTTCGCACCACCTCTTCAATTCGCGCTGGATGGATACGCCCATCGGTAACCAGTTTATGCAGTGATAATCTGGCTATCTCTCTTCGCACCGAATCAAAACATGAGAGTATTATAGCTTCTGGAGTGTCATCCACAATGATCTCCACACCTGTTGCCGCTTCGATCGCCCTAATGTTGCGCCCTTCACGACCAATGATCCTACCTTTCACATCATCGCTTTCGAGATTAAAGACAGAAACACAATTCTCAATAGCCTCTTCGGTCCCGATACGTTGGATAGTGTTAATAACCACCTTACGTGCTTCCTGCTGCGCCGTGAGCTTGGCTTCCTCCATCGTGGACTGAATAAAGGCCATGGCATCGGTCTTCGCCTCTTCCTTGAGGCTTTCCATGAGTTGAGCCTTGGCATCTTCGGCAGAAAGGCTGGAAATAACTTCCAGTTGTTCTATTTGACTACGGTGTAATTTTTCAACCTCGTTTTGCTTCTTCTGCAGGAAATTCAGTCGGTCGTCGTACTCTTTTCTGCGGGAATCCAACTCAGTATTCAGCTTTTTGTTTTTAGCCAGTTCGTTGGAAACCTGTGATTCTTTGTCGCGTGTACGCTTTTCTACTTCAGAAATCTTCTTTTCCCTGTTGAGGATCACTTTCTCGTGCTCGGCCTTCAGTTCGATGAACTTTTCCTTAGCCTGCAGCATCTTGTCCTTTTTAATGGACTCTGCATTGGCTTTGGCGTCCTTGGTAATGGAGGCGGCCGTTTTCTTGGCGGCTTTTATAAGCTGGGATGCATTGCTTCTTTCAAGCAGTTTCGCTACTGCAAAACCGATTAGAAGACCCACCGCGCCTATTATGATGAGTAATGTTGTGTTATCCATTATACTTGCGTTAAATAAAAAAGCCTACGTAAATAATGGGATTTTGAATAAACTCCTTAAAAACAAGTTTAGGGCTAACAAGCTGGTCAAGAATCCGTTCAAAGACGGCGCGCTTTTACAACTTCAACTCACCCTTTTTAAAGAATTCGTGTTGAGTTTACCAAAAATTAGTATTCACGTAGGCAGTAACCTTTTTATATTGTAAAGAACGTCAAGACAAATGTTCGTGCAACAATTGGTTTAAAGCGGAAAGCTTCTCTTCTATTTGTTGTTGATCATTGGTCTTATCAATTGTTTTTTGCTCTACCTGGGCTGCAAATTGCAGGGCACACATGGCCAGTACATCCTGCTTGTCCCGAACGGCATAACTTTGTTCAAACCTTTTAATCATGCCTTCTATATTCTTTGCGGCCTTGCGCAGTCCCTCTTCCTGCTTGGGATCGATGGTTAACGGATAGACCCTGTCTGCTATAGAAAGTTTTATTTTTAATTGGTTCGACATGATTTTCTTTTATTCGGAAAGCTGAGCAATACACTGATCAATTTCCCGAACCAAAGCATTTATTTTGAGCTTGGTTTCTCGTTTATATTGGTCGCTGCCGAGCATCGAATTTGCTAATTTCAACGAATTACACTTTTCTCTCCACTGTTCGATTTCTCCTCGAAACTGATCTTGTTGAGAGGTGAGCACCTCGACTTCTTTTTCCAATTTAGAATGTTCCTGCTTCAACTTTTGATAACGGTGAAGCAATTTGCTTATTCTATTTTCAAGAGAGTCAACGACTTCTGAAAGCTCGCTCATTAAAAATTATTTCAATGCTACTTACACAAAGTTAACATACACGCTATAATATGGCAACTCTTTTCTATTATTTTTTGTATTATTGAAATTGAATGATGGCACGATTTTTACTCCCGCCTCAGTACGAACACGTTACTAATTTAATTGAAGCAACGCGACATGAAAAACCTCACATGGCTGATCCTTCTTTCGGGAGTAATCGCATTTGGTCAGCAAGATGTTCCGCAGGATTATTTTAGCGATCCCCTCGATATCACCATGATACTCTCCGGGAGTTTCGGAGAACTACGAAGCAATCATTTTCACAGCGGACTTGATATTAAGACACAGCAAAAAGTTGGAGCTCCCATTTATGCGCCTGCCGATGGCTATGTGAGTCGGATCAAAGTAGCACACGGAGGTTATGGAAAGGCTCTGTATATTAAGCATCCCAATGGTTATAGCACAGTATACGCCCATCTCCAGAAGTACAACGGAAAGATTGAAGCCTACGTTAAGGAACAACAATACTCCAGGGAATCTTACGAGATTGAACTTTTCCCGGAACCTGTGGATCTGACTGTGAATAAGGGCGATCTGATCGCTTATACCGGCAATAGCGGAAGTAGTGGTGGCCCCCATTTGCATTTCGAAATACGGGATGGCGCCTCACGCCCCATGAATCCGTTGCTTTTTGGAATCGAGATCCCCGATACGAAAAAGCCGCTTATCAACAGTGTTTTTGCCTATCCTATGAGCGAAGATGCCCAGGTAAACGGATCACAAGATCCTGTGAAACTTCGCCTTATTCTGCAAAAAGACGGATCTTATAAAGCTGAAAACGTAACAGCCTTCGGGACATTAGGCTTTGGCGTGTCGTCATACGATCAGCAAAACGGCGCTTCAAACAAGAACGGCGTTTATAAAATAGAGACGTCTTATAACGGAGAAAGCACCTTCGAGGTACTGTTTGAAAAGTTCTCGTTCGACGAGACCCGATACCTCAACAGGTACATAGACTATGAGTACTTCAGAAAAAACAAAAGCCGGGTTCAAAAGCTTTTTCGGGAATCGAATAACCCGCTGAGCCTTATCAAAACTCAGGATGGGGACGGAACCGTTTCAATAGATGAAGGCTTTTCTGCGGTATATACCATCCGGGTGTCCGACTTCGCCGGAAATGTTATACCGATCGTCATTCCTATCGAAGGCAAGCGCGTCGCCAATCCCAGGGCGAAGAAGGATCGAACCACGGAGGACTATGTATATCACGACCAGGCCACTTCTATCACAAAGGGAAAATTCAGCATCTACATTCCGGCAGGCAGCCTTTATGAGGACGCCTACCTGGATATTGATGTTCAGGGTGATACATTAAAATTCCACAAAGACGAAATTCCGATTCACAGAAACATAACACTTACGGTCGATGCTTCCAATTATTCGACTGCCGACCGGAACAAATTATTCATTGCACGGCTAAGTTCGCGTGGAGAGCCGTATCATTACACGACGCGAAGAAATGGTGATAAACTAACCGCACGAACCCGAACCCTGGGTACATACACACTGGCTTCGGATGTTGATGCACCGGTAATCACGCCTGTTAATTTTTCCGACGAACAATGGATAAGCAACAACGAAACGCTTAAAGTCAAGATCGAGGATGAGCTTAGCGGCATTGGTTCATACCGGGCAACGGTGAACGGGAAATTCATCCTTATGGAATATGATTACAAAAAAGACGTTTTAACTTATGATTTCGATGATGACGTGGTGACCGAAACTGAGAACAAATTGAAAGTCATTGTTACCGATAATGTGGGAAATAGTACTACATTTGAAGCAACTTTTTTCAGAAAACAGCTATAATCTTTGCACTTGAAAACGAAACTTCTTCCGCTACTCCTTTTCTTTTTTCTTATTGTAGGACCAGTTATTGCTCAAGATGCCACGGTGCGTGGGGTTGTGCTTGATGAAGAAAACAGTCCTCTTCCGGGTGTTAGCATTTCGTTTAACGACCAGGGAAATCTGGAAGGAACACAATCGGATCTTAACGGTTATTATGAGCTCGATGTTCCTGCCAACCGGGACGTGGTGATTACCTTTTCATACCTGGGAAAGGGGGATGTTCAGATAACGGTAAACCTGGATAATAATGAAGATTTCGAGTTCAATCCTGTTGCCAAAACGGATGTTGAACAAATCGACACTATCGTTATTCGGGGACGGGAGAATAAACAGGTAGAAGGCGTCACGACCATTTCCCCCGAAGCCATCCGTAGGATACCGGGCGCCAATGCAGGAGTTGAAAACCTACTTAAATCCCTACCCGGTGTAAGCGGTAATAATGAATTGAGTACCCAATATGCGGTTCGGGGAGGAAACTATGATGAGAACCTGGTGTACGTGAATGAAATTGAAGTGTACCGGCCGTTCCTCATTCGAAGCGGACAACAGGAGGGACTTAGCTTTGTGAATTCAGACCTGACGTCCAACGTAGATTTTTCCGCCGGAGGTTTTCAGGCAAAATATGGAGATAAATTGTCGTCTGTACTCGATATCACCTATAAAAGACCTACTCAGTTTGAAGCTTCTGCCGATCTGAGTTTGTTAGGCGGTAGTGTTTCAGCGGGAAGTATCTCCAAGAATGGACGTCTTTCCGGTGTTGTTGGTGTTCGCTACAGGGATAACAGTCTCTTCGTAGAGTCCAAACAGACCGAAACTAATTTCCAACCTGTATTTGCAGATGCGCAGGCTTATTTAAGCTATAAGGTGAGTAATAAGTTTGAACTAAGTGCTCTGGGGAATGTTTCCATAAACGAATACGATTATCAACCTATTACCCGGCAAACTAATTTCGGAACTATTGATAATCCGGTAGCCCTGCTTATTTTTTATGAAGGACAGGAACAGGATCAGTATGAGACCTATTTCGGAGCCTTAAAGGGAACTTATGTGGTTTCAGACAACTATACGGCCAAGTTTATCACGTCGATATATCAAACTACAGAACAGGAATACTTTGATATCCTCGCGGAGTACCGGTTGGGTGAAGTAAATACCAACATTGGTGATGAAAGCCTGGGAGAAGTTCAATTTACCAGAGGTATCGGTGCCCAGCTTACCCATGCACGAAATGACCTGGATGCCTTGATTATCAATGCAGAACACAAAGGGAATATCAACCTTGACGATAACCGGATCGAATACGGCGTGAAGTATACCCGTGAAGACATCAGAGACCGCGTACGGGAATTTGAGATCATAGACTCTGCCGGATTTTCGATTCGTCCTCCTATCTCAGATTTCATCAACAACCAACCTTATGAGCCTTTTGACGCTCCTTTAGTGCCCTTTAACAGCATCCGTGCTACCAATAACGTACAGACAGACCGTTTCAGCGGTTATGTGCAATGGAGCCGGCGAACCGAATGGGGAAATAACGAAGTTTGGCTTAATGCCGGGGTCCGTGCACATAACTGGACCGTGAATGGTGATGGGTTAACCAGTACTACTCAAACGGTTGTTAGCCCACGAGCTCAGGTGGCCATCAAACCGGATTGGGAAGCCGATATGATCTTCCGTGTATCCGGAGGGTTTTACCACCAGCCTCCATTCTACCGGGAGCTGCGGGACTCCACGGGAACCGTACGACCAGGGGTAAAAGCGCAACAATCCGTGCATATTGTGCTGGGTAACGACTACAGCTTTAATCTATGGGGTCGTCCCTTTACGCTGAATTCCGAAGTGTATTATAAAGGACTTACGGACGTGAATCCCTACACGCTCGAGAATGTCCGAATTCGATACAGGGCCCGTAACAATGCTGTGGCGAGAGCCTATGGTGTCGACTTACGCCTGGCCGGGGAGTTCGTTCCCGGCACGGAAAGCTGGATTAGTGTAGGCTTTCTTAGAAACGAAGAGAACATTGACGATCGGGGGTATATCTTCCGCCCCACGGATCAGCGCTTTAAGTTCAGCATGCTGTTCCAGGACTATGTAAAGATCATCCCGGATCTCAAACTATACCTGAACCTAACGTACAATACCGGGCTACCGGGTGGTTCCCCAAGTTATGCAGATCCGTACGACTTTCAGAGCCGTCTACCGGATTACAAGCGTGTGGACATCGGTGTGAACTATGTTTTGGTCCGCGAAGACAAGCGGAGAGACAGCGGTTGGCTAAAACCGTTTAAAGAGCTTACTCTGGGTGCGGAGATCTTCAACATCTTTGATGTCCGCAATTCCATTACCAATACGTTTGTCCGGGATGCAGCAACGCGTGTACAGTTTGCGATTCCTAATTTCTTAACGCCACGCGTGTTTAACGTAAGGGCGACTATGAAGTTCTAAGCTACGGGAAAGGTACTTTCAACGAAGGTTTTTAGCACATTTACTACGTAATCTATCTCCTCTTTGGTATTAAAGCTGGAGAACGAGAATCGAACGGAAGGCTTCTTGAGGTCTTCTTCCGAAAGGATTTCGGTAAGTACATGGGACCCCTTGGAACTTCCGCTTTGACACGCACTACCCTTAGAGCAGGCAATGCCATTGAGATCCAGCTGAAATAGCAGCATAAGTGCCTTTTCAGGAGGTAGCGGAAGGCACACGTTCAGTAGCGTATATGTGCTCTTGTCATTATCTCCGCAGGTTCCATTGAAGCTTACACCCGGAACATTCTCGGTAAGTGAATTCTTGAAATAGTTCTTTAGATTCTGAATATATGCGCGCTCCTCGTCCAGGTTATCATAAGAGATCTTCAAGGCCTCTGCCATACCTGCAATCGCATATACTGCCTCGGTACCGGCACGTAGTCCGCGTTCCTGAGCACCTCCGTGGATGAGTGGTTTTAATCCCGAATCCTTACGTACGAATGCAAAACCGGCTCCCTTAGGTCCGTGGAACTTATGAGCTGCAGCAACGGCGAAGTCTACAGGAACTTTTGACAAGTCCAGTTTAAAATGCCCTACACATTGTACCGTATCACTGTGAAAAAGTGCGTTGTATGTCTTGCAAAGGACAGCTACATGCTCAATATCGAGCATATTCCCTACTTCATTATTCACGTGCATTAAACTCACAAGGGTTTTGCCCTTATCCTGTGCCAGTAGCTTTTCCAAATTGTCATAGTCTACACTCCCACAGGGCTGCAACGCTACAAAGTCTACTTGAATGCCGGTTGTTGCCGCTAATTCTTCAATAGTGTGCAGCACGGCATGATGCTCAATCCTGCTGGATATGATCCTGGTGACACCAAGGTCACGAACACAGCTATTCAGAATGAGATTATCAGCTTCCGTACCACCCGAAGTGAAGATTATCTCAGAGGCCGAGCAGTTGAAATAAGCGGCTATCTCTTTTCTACATGTTTCAAGTAATGATTTAGCCGAACGGCCGTAAGTGTGTGTAGATGAAGGATTTCCGTATTCATTAAGCAATACATTGGACATACGTTCTACAACTTCCGGGCGAAGCTGAGTTGTCGCAGCGCTATCGAAGTAGACTTTTTTCATCGCGAACAAAAATACATATTAAAATGATTTCGCAATCGTTTTAGTTACAAGAAATGCGTTACTTTGTATCCATTCAAAAAAAGAGCGTCCCTTTCATGAAAAAGCTACTCGCGCTGCTGTTCGCAATCCTATTCGTTTTAGCCTGTGATGACGGCGAGGTAATCGTCACTACTTTTGATTTTGAGGATTCGGAACTACAGGTCTGTGGAGAGTCGGGCGACTACGTGTTTTTCAAGATAAACTCTCAAGTCCCGGAAAGTCTCTCGCTGCAGCTGAGTTCCGCAGCCACCATATTTGAAGAACAGGACACGCTGACGGTCAATTTGGACGGTTCGAGCAACTTTGCCTCATTCAGACGGTTTAGCGAGACCATTTCCAATAGCTACTTTTGCAGCAACACCCCACCCGCTACACCCCAGGTGAACGAAGAGTTCTTTGCTTCATCCGGTACGGCTACGCTCACAACCACAGTAGATCTGTTTGATGACGACGGATTGGACGCCAGTCAGGAAATGAGCGGGGATACTGATGGTGATGGTATTCCTGACGTATACGACTTTGATGACGACGGTGATAATATTCCGACATCAGCAGAACTTGACAATGAAGATCTCGACGGAGATGGGAATCCGCTTACAAACCCTAAAGACACTGATTCCGATGGCATTCCGGACTATCTGGACGACGATGATGACGGAGACGGTGTCCTTACCCGAAATGAGGACCTCGACGGAGATCTAAATCCGGGGAACGACTTCGCCCTGGGTGCCACGGTTGCCAACTACCTGGATCCGGCCGTTGCCGAAGAGAATATTGTTGAAGCCTATCGCGAGCACAATTACAACTTAGAAAGTGACATCACAGTAGTTCTCAATAATGTTGTTTTTATAGGCGGTGAAGAACAAATCACCCAGGAAACGCTTAATATGGGAGGTATTACCAATGTTTTAACAGCTGTGGTAACTGTAACTCCGGTTTTTACCCCCTAGCCTACTTTGGCGATTGAAATATATAGACCTCGGTAGCTCCCTGGCCATATTTTTGGTAATCGGCATCGTAGAATTTGATTCCCTCGTATCGCTTGAAAAGATACTCCAGTTCAGACTTCAAAATGCCCTCTCCCACCCCGTGAATAAATACAACCCGCTGCAAACGCTTTCGCAGGGCAAAATCTAATTGTCTTTTAGCTTCATCGAGTTGAATGGTCAATATCTCGTGATTGGAAAGTCGCTTTGGATGTTTCGCGAGTTTTTCAATATGCAGGTCGACTTCCATGGGTGGCGCTACGCGTTCCTTTCGATTGGTGCGCCTGATTCGCGGGGTCACAGGTTTCTCTTTCTCCCTGATAATAGCAGATACCTGGGCGTTTGACACTTCATGTTCGCTCCTATTTCCCGGAATTACAACGAGTTGTGAGCTTGCAAAAGTCATCTCAAAGCCATCCGGTGTTTCTATAGTCACCATACCATTTTG
>CAZTLE010000148.1:0-10521 GCA_964614415.1 uncultured Aureitalea sp.
GTAGTAACTCCCTGCCCAGGGATCTACAGTTCTACATATCTCGGTTTCTTCCTGAAGGTACAGCTGCGTATTACGCGCAATTCGCGCAGAAAAATCAGTAGGGAGCGCAATGGCTTCGTCCAGTGCATTGGTGTGCAGCGACTGCGTTCCGCCAAAAGCGGCAGCGGCCGCTTCAATGCAGGTTCTGGCCACATTGTTAAAAGGATCCTGTTCCGTTAAGCTCCAGCCACTGGTTTGACAATGCGTTCGCAATGACAACGATTTTGGGTTTTTCGGATTGAACTGTTTTACCAGTTTGGCCCAAAGCATCCGTGCCGCCCGCATTTTTGCAATCTCCATGAAATGGTTCATTCCAATGGCCCAGAAGAAAGACAATCGCGGAGCAAAAGAATCAATGTCCATCCCCGCTTTTATACCCGTCCGGATATATTCAAGACCATCCGCCAGAGTATAGGCCAACTCGATATCGCAAGTAGCGCCTGCTTCCTGCATGTGATAACCCGAGATCGAGATCGAGTTAAAACGTGGCATATGCTGCGAAGTGTATTCGAAGATGTCGCTAATGATCTTCATTGAAGGAGTGGGTGGATAGATATAGGTGTTTCGCACCATAAATTCCTTCAGAATGTCGTTTTGAATGGTTCCGGCGAGCGCTTCCGGTGCTACGCCCTGTTCTTCGGCTGCAATTATGTAAAAGGCCATAATAGGCAGCACTGCGCCATTCATGGTCATGGAAACACTCATTTTGTCCAGCGGTATCTGGTCGAACAGGACTTTCATGTCTTCTACCGAGTCAATGGCAACGCCCGCTTTACCAACGTCACCAACAACACGCGGATGGTCGCTGTCGTACCCCCGGTGGGTTGCAAGATCGAATGCTACGGAGAGCCCCTTTTGACCTGCCGCCAGATTGCGACGGTAGAATGCATTGCTCTCTTCTGCTGTTGAAAAACCTGCGTATTGCCGGATGGTCCATGGCCGCCGAACGTACATAGTGGAGTAGGGGCCTCTCAGATTGGGTGCTATTCCGGCTACAAAATCGAGATGCTCAATACTGCTCAGGTTCGACTGGCTGTATTTCTTTTTTACTGAAATACCTTCAGCTGTATCGAACGTCCTGTTTTCTTCCTTTTCAGAAGTGATTTCAGATACAAGATTTATATGTTGCAGGTCTTTTCTACTCATTGGATGCAGCGGCCTCTTCTTCGAAGTCCACGTCGATCAGGTGTTGATAATAAGTGTCCAGTGCCAGGTACATGGCGAAATATTTGTCGTCTTCATAAGCATCGCCCACATTCTTTCTGAATGGCTCTGCCATAATCCTGGGCGACATGGTATTGATCTCTCTCAGCGATGAAATCGTCGATGCGATGTCCTTATTCTGAATATTAGCCAACAAACACTCTACGAATTCATGTTTGTAATTGAGTTTACTATGCGGATTGGTCATGTCCCAGAGTCCGTCGATCTTAAGCAATTCTTTCAGCACACGCTGCGAGTGCTTCGAAGCTATTTTTTTGAAATCGGCCGTGCCTTCACTCCCGGTATAGATAAAGTTGGCGTAGCCATTGTGGTAATACACCGGCATGCTGGGTTGTACATTTCGATAGTTGAACGCCGTTCCTATGTCATATTCAAAAGTGTATAGGGCTTCGTGCATAAGAGCTATGTCGGCGCCGTCGCAGTCAAATACCCTGGGGTTTCTCTGGTATTGATAGATTAAATCTGATTTTTCTTCGCATCCCGATGCGAACATTAAACCAATAAGAGCTAGCAGCAAGTACTTAGTTTTCATTGTCCAATCTTCCTTTTTCTGTTGTTTCTGAAATTCTTTTTTCAATAATGGGTTCCAAAAGTGTTTTTCCGGATCGCATCTTCATAAAGGGATAAAGTTGCAACTCATCCTTCATGCGATCCTGCTCATTAGGATACTTGTTCGTGCCTAGTAGGACCAGGGTGCCGTCGTCATATCGATCCTGTTCTTTTTGAGCACTCTCCTTTATTTTTTTCTGAATAATGCCTTCCTTCAGTTGCACCAGGAATCCGCCACCGGCTTCAATACTTTTAAAGACATCCAGGGCTTTCTGAGCCAATTCCCGCGTAAGTCGCTCGATATAGTACGTTCCGTCGGCCGGATTGGCGACCTGATCGAAATAACTCTCCGATTTTAGAATCAGCAACTGGTTTCTGGATATGCGCTCGCCAAAGTCATTACTTTTATGATATATGGCGTCATACGGCTGATTGCAAACGGCATTTGCACCGCCAAGAACAGCGCTCATGCATTCGGTTGTGGTGCGAAGCATGTTAACATTGTAGTCGTACAGCGTTTTATTCCTGCGAGACGGAACAGCTATAATGTGGCAGGTCTCGGGCATTCCATATTCACGAGCCAGCGTGGCGTGGAGAACTCTGAGTGCACGGATCTTTGCTATTTCAAAAAAGTAATTGGATCCTACGGCTACCTGATACGTAATACCCAATGTGTGCTGATCCCGAAGATGATTGAAGTATTCATTGACTTGCGCAAGGCCGTAGGCCAGTTGCTGCACGATATTCGCTCCGGCATTTTGAAATAATCCAATATCGACGCCAAGTGTATTGCCAGGTGCTTTTACTACTACCGACTCAAGGATTCTGTGATCTTCCTTAAGATTGTGATACCAGTTGCCGGTTTTAGCCAGGTTGTGAATAATGTCCAGCCGGTAAAAGGCATTGATTCCATGGGCGTTGCAATAGTCGATCAGTTTCAAATAAAAGTCTTCCGAGAGGAATTGGAACTCGAAATAAAAGGTTACTTCGGCCAGGTCAATCCCATCAAGGAGCCGGGCCACCTCAAATTCTTCTTCTGAAGCGCACCATATCGCTTCGGCGCCGTTTTCCAGTGCATCAATTAGTATTTTTCTGGCGATTTTCAGATCGTCTACAAAAATCCGTTGTATAACATCCCAATGTCCGGGGTGGCCTGGAATGGGTGAGTGCTGTTCAGAGAAATCATCCTGATGGTAGAACGGTTTGACATGAATGCCTTCCGGACTTTCCCAAATAAGCGTTTCGTTATAATCCGCTCCTTTTAGGTCGGCCTGAATTTTATGTTTCCATTCTTTGGCGGAAACAGCGTCAAATTCTGAAAACAAGGGTTTACTCATTGGGTCTTTTTTTCCTCAAACTGTCTTCGTGCTCGATGATATAGATGTCTTCGTTGGATTTCTTGAGATAGTATTTTTCCCGGGCGAATTTTTCCATTTCGTTACTGTCCTGCATTTTTTCTATGAACGCCTTATCCTTTTCGATTTCATCTTTGTAAAACTCCTTGTTCTTTTCCAGTGCTTCGATATCCTGGTTCAGTTCCCTGTGAATAAGGATAGAGTTCGTGTCGAAAAACAGCATCCATATAACAAACAGGATGAGTATAAGCACATACGTGCTGCTCAACACGACAAACCACTTCTCTTTTTTTAATTCTGAAAACTTCACAAAGGCTTAGGTCAATTTTTGATGGATTATGGTCCTGATAAGATCCACGGCCACAGTGTTATAACGGTTTGTCGGGATAATTATGTCAGCAAATTCCTTGGTCGGCTCAATAAATTCCTGATGCATGGGCTTAAGCGTGGTTTGATACCGGGTAAGCACTTCTTCCAGGTCACGGCCACGTTCGGCTATGTCGCGCTTCAGGCGCCGTATTAATCGTTCATCGCTATCGGCGTGGACAAATATTTTAACATCGAACATATCGCGTATCCAGGGTGGTGTAAGAACGAGAATACCCTCCACAATGACCACTTTCTTGGGGTGTGTAGTGATTGTTTCTTTGGTGCGATTGTGTTCGACAAATGAATATACAGGCTGCTCGATCGACTGTCCTTTACGCAACTGCTGAAGATGTTCACCCATTAGATCAAAGTCGATCGCTTGCGGATGATCAAAATTGATCTTAACCCGCTCTTCATAAGTAAGATGGCTGGTATCCTTGTAATAAGAATCCTGGGAGATCACACATACTTCGTCTTTCGGAAGCTCGTTAACGATCTGTTCTACTACAGTGGTCTTTCCACAACCGGTACCGCCTGCAATACCTATTATGAGCATAGATGATTGGGTTTTGGCAAAGGTAATGAGATTTGATATTTTATGGAACAGAATTCCTCAAGCCCGGTAAATTTTGGAACAGGTTAAATTCTATGGGAGAACGGAGAAGAGAATAACGAATAATGAATAGCGAATAATGAATAATTAATTTCAACTAACAACTAACAACTAACAACTAACAACTAGAAACTACTCCTCAACCGCCTCCACTTCTTCGGGGGTGACCATACCATCCTGTGTGTTCCCCCAGGAGTTCATAATGTAATTCATCACATCGGCCACTTCTTCGTTCGTTAATCCCATCGGGACCATTACTCCGTCGTAAGTAACACCGTTCACCTGTATCTCTCCCTTTTGGCCATATTTGACCGAATGAATACTCTCGGTTCTTTTTTCAGCAAGCCAGTCAGATCCCGCAAGGGGAGGGAAGGTGCCAGGTACCCCCATGCCGTTGGTAAGATGGCACTGCATGCAAAAATCGGTATAGACCAGCCCGCCGCGCTCCATACTTTGCTGGAGTTCCGATTGTCCCGTAGGGCTGACATAGCTTGTGGTCCTTTTTTTGCTTGGAGAGTTGCAGGACAACAACAAACCGAATATGGCAATGACGAGAATGTTTTTTATCATAGCTAGTTGGGGATTAAACGGACAATTCCCTGTCCTTCAACAGCGATGTAAATATAGTCATCCGGCCCCATTTTGACGTTGCGCACGCGCCCCACGTCTTCGGCGATTTTTTCTCTTCCGATGACCTTTTCCCCATCCAGCCGAACCAATTCTACATAATTGAACTTAAGAGACCCAACCAGCAGGTGTCCTTTCCAGTCCGGGTATT
The DNA here is from genome assembly GCA_964614415.1 of uncultured Aureitalea sp. Lineage (GTDB taxonomy): Bacteria > Bacteroidota > Bacteroidia > Flavobacteriales > Flavobacteriaceae > CAZTLE01. The sequence continues at coordinate 4,928 of CAZTLE010000148.1, forward strand.
GGTTTCCGGTTACGAAATCCATTCCACAGGGAGCAATGGAAGGGGTCCAGTGATACACGGGTTGTTCCATGCCGGGTCTTGCGGTTTCATCTGTAAATCGGGTTCCGCTGTAATTTATACCATACGAAATAACCGGCCAACCGAAGTTAGCGCCCTTCTTAACAACGTTTATTTCATCTCCGCCTTTAGGGCCGTGCTCATGTACCCAGATCTTGCCGGAAGTGGGATGAAGTGCCACGCCTTGTGGATTGCGATGCCCATAGGAATAGATTGCCTTTTTTGCGCCCGACTCGTTGACAAACGGGTTATCATCCGGAATGCGACCATCGTCATGAAGGCGATAAATTTTTCCATTGTCTCGAGTAATGTCTTGCGGATTCACATCCCGGGCACCGCGATCTCCAATCGAAAAATAAAGGTATCCGTCGTTGTCGAATTCAATCCGACTTCCGAAATGCTGTCCCCGTGTGCTGTTGTGATCCCCTTTGTAAAGCGATTCAATTTGAACCAGGGCGTTGTTCTCCAGTTTGGCACGTATCAGCTTGGTATTTCCGCCATTACCGGAACCTTCGGTAGAGGCATATGTGATATAGATCCAACCGTTTTGGGTATAGTTTGGGTGCAGCTCGACATCAAGTAGTCCACCCTGTCCACGGTTATACACTTCCGGTACGTTCGAGATCGTTGTCTTTTCACCATCTGCAAAACGTATTAGCGTCCCGCTTTTTTCGGTAATGAGCATACTACCGTCCGGTAGCCAGGTCATCCCCCAGGGATTAGATAGGTTATCTACGACCATTTCAACCTTATAATCCCTTTGCCCGGAGGTAAGAGGAATCTCGGTATTCGGTTTCTGACCACAGGCTGATGTTGAAAAGACCAGTAGTAGGAGGGAAACAATGTATTTCATAGGGTTTTCGTTGAGAGCAGAAGATACTAAAAATGCCCGCTACGATGCAATGGATAGGGGTAAAGTTTAACGATCCTTTGACGAATGACGCTGTTTTGATTATTTCAGAAATTATCATATATTTGTTGTAAACAAATGTTGTTATAGACAAATAATATGATCGAAGCAATACGAAAGGAAACCCGATCGGCCCATGCACTTGGATATTTTGCAATTCTTCGAACTGCCAGCAGGATAGAGGTGGCGGTCAAGGAAGCGCTGAGGCCGCTGGATATTACCCATGCTCAACTCAATGTGTTGAGCCTTCTGGCGCATCAACATCCAAGACCCATGAGTGCAGGAACTATTGGAAAAGGTGTCATTGTAGCAAGTCCGGATATCACTCGCCTTATCGATCGCCTTGTTAAGAAAGGGTTGGTGGATCGCAAGACCTGCCCGGACAATAGGCGTCAAATGGATATAACCATCACGAAGGATGGGATATCCTTGTTCTACAAGGCGCATACGGCTGCCAAACTGGCTACCGGAGATTTCTTTCAGGATAAGATCACGGCCGCTCAGGCGACCGAATTGGCTTTCATATTATCACAAATCAGAAAGTAATTAATAATCATCTAGTATAAATTTAATAGAAAGGAAACGAGTAATGACGACGAACAAAGTAATTTCAGTACGACCACTAGGATTTCCGTGGGAAACCCAGGATCCTTTTTTGTTTTGTGCCTACCATAAGGACGATTATCCCAAGGGGAATGCGCATATGGGGCCGGCTGATTCGCTGGCGGGTAGAAATATAGGTCAGGATTTTACCATTAAAGACGGATGGCGAATGTACCATGGTAGTGAAATACCGGGATTTCCATATCATCCACACCGCGGATTTGAAACCATTACGATCGTGAAGGAGGGATTTGTAGATCATACGGATTCTATGGGGGCTGCGGGACGGTTCGGAGCCGGAGATGTTCAATGGATGACTGCCGGAAAAGGGGTGCAGCATTCCGAAATGTTCCCATTGATCTATGAAGACAAGGAGAATCCGCTGGAAATGTTTCAAATTTGGCTGAATCTTCCTGCGAAGGACAAAATGGTTGAACCGCATTTCAAGATGTTGTGGAATGATGAAGTTCCGGTTTGGAAAGAAACAGATGCTGAGGGTAGAAGTACTGAAGTCCAATTGGTGGCAGGTAAGCTCGGGGAACGAAAGGCCGCGCGACCCACTCCCAATTCATGGGCGGTCTCCGAAGACCATGAAGTGACCGTGTTGACGTTGACAATGGAACCCGGAGCCGAGTGGCAACTCCCGGCGACAGGTCCCGGAGTTACGAGAAACCTTTATTTTTATAAGGGATCCACGTTGACGGTTGAGGACCAGGAAGTGTCGGTGGATCGTTCGGTAGAAGTAGCTCCCGGAGAAACCATTTCATTAAAGAATGGAAGTGATACGGGATACCTGTTGATACTACAGGGAAAGCCCATAGCGGAACCTGTGGCCAAATACGGTCCATTTGTGATGAATACTCCGGAAGAGATCCGGCAGGCCATGATGGATTATGGTCGTACGGAGTTCGGAGGTTGGCCCTGGCCGAATCGCGAGCAGGTACACGATCGGGCGAAAGGCCGTTTCGCCTTGCACGCGGACGGAACCGAAGAATTGAAATCAATTTAGCATGACCTATACGTTAGTACACAATGAGCCCCGGAAATGTTTTGAGTACCACATTGATGGTCTTGTGCCCAGAATTGAGTATATTCAAACAAAGGATGAGATATATCTTACCCACACGGAAGTTCCTGTGGTCCTGGAAGGTCAGGGGATTGGCGCTTCTCTGGTGGGTGAGGTGCTCTCAGAAATAGAAACCTATAATAAAGCCCTTATTCCTTTGTGTCCGTTTGTCGCAGCCTATATCCGTAGGCATCCTGAATGGAAACGTCTTCTGAAGAAGGGTATAAATATTTAAGATATGGAACGAGAAATTGTAAAAGAGTATACGAACGGCGAACTTACCGTCGTTTGGAAGCCAAAAAAATGCATCCATTCCGCTGTTTGTGTAAATACATTACCGGAAGTATACGATCCGGACGCCAAGCCATGGATTCAGCCGGAAAATGCTTCGACCGATGCCTTGAAGTCACAGATTGATAAGTGTCCTTCGGGAGCGTTGACGTATTACATGAACAACGAGGGTCCCAAAGCGGAGGAACCTTCTGCCGAAACCAAGGTGGAGGTTATTGCCAATGGCCCGCTTATGGTGTATGGAACGTTGGAGGTCACCGATGCCAACGGTAATTCAGAAGAAAAGAAACGAGCTACCGCCTTTTGTCGTTGTGGGGTGTCTAATAATAAGCCGTATTGCGATGGTTCTCATAATGATGCAAACTTTGTAGGCTAGTTCTTAAAATTTTCAATAGTAGAAAGTCCGGCATATCGTCGGACTTTTTTTATGGTATATCGAAATGTATAATGCAGGATTACCGATTTTTCTACGTCAATTCCTACATTTTCGATGCGTTGCAGATTGCTATGAATGAACGTATTATCAAATTCCTTACGAAAAGTGTGACTTTTTAGATCCGTTGGTGTCTAAACTCTAATACAATCAACCCCGCCAAACTATTGAAGCCGCAGAGATGTAAAAATGACATAACTGATGAAGAACTGGTCGAGAGAATAATCGCAAATAACGACACGGATTTGTTTGCCGGGTTGTACGATCGATATGCGGACCTGGTATATCGAAAGTGTCTCAGTTTTGCGAAGTCGCGGGAGGAGGCACAAGACATGTCTCATGACATTTTTGTTTTGCTGTTTGCCAGGTTGAGGACCTTTAAAGCGAAGTCCCGTTTTTCGACATGGTTGTATTCCTTCGTGTACAACTTTTGTGTTAACCATGTTAAGCGGAAAATGAAGAAAAGGAATGAGAAGATCGTTCTGGCAGAGGATATCGGCAGGTTTTCCGAACCTCAGGTCTCGGATGAGGAGATTTATGAACTGAAATCGGTTAAGCTCGAAAAAGCCCTGAAGCAGCTGGGACCCGAAGACAAAATGGTACTGCTTATGAAGTATCAGGACGAGATGTCCATAAAGGACATTCAGGCTTCACTGAACCTGGGACAGAGCGCGGTTAAAATGCGATTGAACCGTGCTAAATCCCGGTTAATGACTATTTATAATGATTTGTAATCATGGAAAATCCATTTAAGAATATCCTTCACGACGAAAAACTCCCTGAGATCATAAAGGATCGCGTTATGGATGACGTGGCTCTGGTGAAATTATCACTGGACTTTGCCGATCTCTTCGCCGTTAAGTACCCTAGCTCCCTGGAGGATATACTCAAAATCACCGGTAAAAAAGACAGAACTGATTAACCAAAACCTGAATTATGAGAAAACTACTTGATCTTGGACCCTTACAAAATGTACTTAATGACCTTTCGGATATACTTCCCACTCTTTTAGGAGCCCTTTTATATATACTCGTCTCCTGGATATTATTAAGAGTAATCCTGTTTATTGTTAAGCGATCGTTGCGATTTACCAAAGTAGATACGCTTATGAATCGAATCAGCGACAGCGGTGGATTGTTTGGAGGATCCCTCAAAATACAACCCAGTAAGATTATTTTGACGTTTGTCAAGTGGTTTCTCATTTTGGTATTACTTATCATTGGGTCCGATCTATTTGGCCTTACCGTGGTTTCCAATGAGGTTGGGAAACTCATCGGTTTCCTGCCCCGGATGTTTAGTGCTCTGGTGATCTTTGGTTTTGGATTATACCTTGCTACGATCATTAAGAAGTCTGTTCAGGGGATGCTTAAGTCCTTCGATCTTAATGGGTCCAAGCTTGTTGGGGCGGCCGTCTTTTATATACTCGTTGCCATTGTTTCAATTACCGCCCTTAATCAAGCCGGAGTCAATACAGACATCATTACTAATAACCTCACCATCATATTGGGGGCCTTTCTAACAGCTTTTACACTGGCTCTTGGGCTTGGATCGCGAGATGTTGTCTTTAGATTGCTTTTGGGCTTCTATTCGCGCAAGAATTTCAGTATTGGTCAACGAATTCGAATCGAAGAGTTCGAAGGAACCATAGTATCTATTGACAATATCTGTATGACGGTTGAAGGGCAGGACGCCAGGGTGATCTATCCAATAAAGACCATTTCCAATAAGAAAATTGAAATTCTTAGCCAAGTATAGTTTTTTGATAATTAAATAGTTGCGGAAAGTTTAGGCAAATAATTGTGATAGGCAGTGACTTTTTACAGCATTGTGTGTCATAATCAATAACTGAGCTGAAAACAATGTATTATGGTCATGGTTTACCTGCTTCTTGCCCTTCTTTTGTTGGTTATTGTCCTGGTAGTAGTGAGTTGGGTCAGGTACTTTAAGGCGAGAAAGCAGTATCACAGGAGCTTAGGACCTGGTGACGAAGACGGTTTTGGCAATCACGAACCACCCAACTAGGTAAGTTATGTCAGGTTTGAATTAGTTCTAGGCTCCCCCTTCTGAATTTACTGTGAGGTTATGTAAATTTAGTACAAATAAAGTCCGGCAAATCGCTGGACTTTATTATTTTTGCTACCCAATTTCCAATAAGGTATTGCTGTGAAAGGAAGAGCTTTTTGGAGTTTGTAATTTTAATTTTGTTGTTTACGGCGATAGCCGTCATCGGGATG
>CAZTLE010000149.1:0-10498 GCA_964614415.1 uncultured Aureitalea sp.
TTATGGGTCCCGAAGTCGAATCGCAGGGCAAAAAAATCGTGACATAGGCCAAGGTAATTTCATGTTTTCCTTTTATTCAGAATAGGCGCAGGACAGCTTCGAGATTCAGGGCTGGTTCTAAGAACTGGCCCGCGAAGTGGACAAGCCGATTGTGGGTTTATCCCACAAATTCCTAATAAAAGGCCTCCTTTTTAGGTTCTTTTTTGGAGGAGCAAAAAAGAACAAAAGAAATCAAAACAAAATGTCGTAGGAGACATGGTGATTGTCGAATAGGACATTTTTCAAGTACCCTTCGATACAAATCGCTTCGCGATTCACTCAGGGTACTTTACTGGAGACACTGATCCTGCCTGTCATACCGCAGGCAGGTGATTCGAACAAAGTGCGTATACCGAAGTGTCTCTTTGAGCGCTCCGCATGGGACACTGAGTGCCGACCGAAGGTCGGTGTATCGAAGTGTCCCGTTCAACACTAAAACCGCAGCTTCCAAAAAGGATCATCTTCCGAAATGCCGGTATATTCCAACCAGTTAATACGGGAATGGTTTTTTTCAGGTGTTTGGGTCTTTGACTTTGGCCTTTTCTTATCTGTCCGGATCTTTTGACGGCGTACAGTAGTTTCCATTGTTTCAAATTGGAACCCGAAACTAGGGAGGTATGCGTCAGAAGGCAACCACCACGTAATAAGTGAGGCTATAGGCGAATAAGTGTATGAAAGTACCCTTCGATACATCCGCCTTTGGCGGATACTCAGGGTACTAAATAGGGACGCAAGGGGGTTTCGTGACTCTCAGTAGTGTCCAGGAGTACCCTTCGATACAAATCGCTTCGCGATTCACTCAGGGTACTACGCATCGGACACTGAGTGCCAACCGAAGGTTGGTGTACCGAAGTGTCCCTAACAGAATTCTTATCTTTATCATATCCCGCCACCAAAACAATATGGCTAAAGGGTATATGTACATCCTTTTATGCTCCAACGGAGCATTCTACACGGGAAGTACCAAACATCTTCAAAGAAGAATACAACAACACCAGGACGGAAACGGGGCCAACTACACGAAAAAGCATCTTCCGGTAGAACTGATTTACTACGAAGAATATGGACGAATTGACCACGCATTCTATAGAGAAAAACAAATTCAGGGTTGGTCCCGAAATAAAAAGAAAGCTTTAATCGAAGGACACATTGAGGAGCTTCCCAAACTGGCCAGAAAGGTATTTAGAAAGAGGCTGTGAGTACCCTTCGATACATCCGCCTTTGGCGGATACTCAGGGTACTACCATTAGGACACTGAGTGCCAACCGCAGGTTGGTGTATCGAAGTGTCCAGCAGGTACCGAAGTGTCCTAAAACTTGTAACTGGCTGCTACGATAAGATTCCGTCCGGGAGCTGCAATCCCGGAAGAGTACTGTCGGTATCGCTGATCGGTAATATTCTCCAATGACGCATTGAGGCGAAGCGCACTGGTTAGCTGATACTGCGCTCCGAAGTTCACCGTGTACCAACTCGGTGAAAACGGATTTCCGTTCTCATCCAGGGCATACAAAAAAGCATTGTTCTGCTGACTGGGCGCCAGGTCCTCAAAATCAAACTGGCCGTTGTATTCCACGAAGGCATCCAGGCGTAGGTTTTTCTTGTTGTAGATAAGATGAGCATTCCCAAACTGAGGTGGAGCATGACGGATAGGTGCCCTGGAGCCATCATCTTCAATCGTGAAGCCATCCGTAATGTTATATTGTGATGTAAGTTGCAGGAACTTGCAGAAATTGACCTCTAATCCGGCTTCGAATCCATTTACACGTGCTTCTCCTGCATTCTGAATGGCCTGTACCTGACTTTCTTCTCCCTGAAAAATAATGGTATCCTGCCCGTTCAGCGTGAAGTCTCTGCGTACCAGGGCATCATTCAAAAGCGTATAATAGGTCGCCAGGTCAATGCGTACTACGTTCTCGAAGTTGAAATTCACACCGACTTCTACATTATAGGCATACTCATGCTTTAGATCCGGGTTAGGAACCACCACCGAGCCAGGTTCGCTATCGAATATCTTCCCTACGTCATCGATATTGGGCGCTCTAAAGGCAGAACCCAGGTTTAAGCGCCAGTCCAACATATCGCTGGCCTGCCAATCGATCCCGGCACCAAAGGTCAGGGCTCCGGTATTGATATTGGCTTCGGTAAACGGAAAATCGAAAAACTCATCGGTAAATTCGGCATCCACCAAAATATGATTGTAACGAATACCACCCTGGAAAGATAGATTTTCAGCCAACTTGCTTTGCAGGCTGGTATACACGGCAAAAGACTGCCAGATGGCTCCGTCAGGATAACGCGAGGCATCAGGAATGGTAACCCCGGTGGTGATATCGGTTTGCTTTCCAATACTGTTTACCTTGTTATTGACATATTCCAATCCATAGAACAGATTGGTTTTCCCCAGTTTCTTTGTAGCGTCCCAACCAACACTATAGGCATCTACCTTTTCATCCATTTCAAATAGCGTGGTATCTCCAAAGTCCCTGTCATTCCTGCTTTCCTCAAATTGCTGATAGGACAGTGTTAGCTTACTCTCGTCGTAAATTCCTTTCCCAATAGCCCTGTTGCTTCCAGTCAGCGGATCGGTTTCCGCAATTCCGGCAGGTTTGTTGGTGATCTGAAGATTCCCGCTCAGCCATCTTTGAGGGCCATAGAACCATTCAGCCGATCGCAGCTCCCCGTCCAGCCTTCGTATTAGACGATCATAGCGAGGGTAATCGCTCGTAGTGGTGTAGAAAAGGCCGAGATCAAAGTCCCACCGTTCGGAAGGCATATAGCGCACTTTCTGCATGAAATTAATTTGATCATAACCGGTTCCTACCTGTACCTCCGGGTCAGGATTAGTGACTACCGTATCTACACCGTTGATCGTTTCCACGAAGTCAGGTCGCAGGTAATCATCGGGTCCGTTGGATCCCATGCGTAAATCATCAAAATCACTATAGGAAACACTGGTAAGGAAGGCCCATTCTTTCATTCCGAAGTTAATATCGAAATGCCCGGTCTTTTCATTGTTAGCCGTAGAGTATCTTGCCGAGGCATTCCCGTGAATTGCCAGTCCCTTTTCGAAAGAGAACCGCGGTTTCATGGTATAGAAGTTCATCACACCCCCAACGGCATCACTTCCGTAGACAACTGAACCCGGGCCCAGGATCACTTCAGTACGATCTACTGAAAAAGGATCGATGGAAATCACATTCTGTACGTTTCCACCCCGAAATATGGCATTGTTAAATCGTACTCCGTCTACCGTAATGAGCAATCGGTTCGTGGAAAACCCCCGAATAAGCGGACTTCCTCCTCCTAACTGACTTCTTTGAACGAACACCTGTCCGCTGTTCTCCAAAAGGTCGGCAGAGGTTTGTGGATTGTAAAAACTCACATCCTCGCTGGTCACACTTACTATTTTTTGCGGAATATCCTTTCGGCTTTGGCCGAATTTGGAAACGGAAAGGACAATCTCGTCCAGGGCATTCTCGGCGAGCACCATATACACCTTGTTCCCGTTGGCTACAATGTTTCCCTTCGTGGTGGTAAGGTCCTTATGGGCAATATCGTGAATGTTTATTGTTTCTGAAGACGTGAACTTAGTAATGTCAACGAATCCGTCAAAATCCGTGATTCCTGTCTTAGACCGGTCATTATTGTATAGCGTAGCCCCTTGCACCGGCTCATTGGTCCCTTCCTGAAGCACCTGTATATTTTGAGCGAAAAGGGAGGAGAGGGTGAGTAAAAAAAAAGTGATAAAAAGGGGTAATCGCATGTTAATTAAACAGTTCGTTCAGGACCGGTAGGGATCGGGGTTTTTTATAGCCCTGCAAATGTAATTGATAATAGGCTAATAACAAATTTAAGACCTCCGATCGCTTTTTCCTGTCGATATTGACCGTCTCTAATGCATCAAAATCTATGCCGAATAACCCTTTCAAAATGTTAACGGAATCCCCGGTTTCACAGTAGTTCCCGTCCATTTGTGACGTGAAATATCCCTCCTGTAAATTGAACCATTCACCTTCTATGTTTGAGGTGTCCGGATAGATTCCCAGAAAGGCCGTAAGCTTCAACAAAAAGAGCAGGTGAAAATTGGCAATTTTATCGTGCGAATCCAGCCAAAGGAAAGACCCTTCCAGGTAATCGTACAACGGAGGGTTCGGTGCTTCTTCTTTAATGCAATTCTTCAGCATTTCGGCCAGGAACATGACTACCCCGCCTTTCACAACCTGCGTATGCAATGTACTGTACGGATGTACTACTTTTGTCTCCCGTATACGCTCCAGGGTCCCCTTGTCCTTATGCACAGCTTCCAGTTCCAGTTGTGTTAAAGGCTGAAAATAGGAGGTTTTGAGCTTCCCTTTTTTGGATTTCAGAATGCCGCGCAGCAAATAGCTCTTTATTCCGGAAGTGCGGGTATAACAGGTAACTATTAGGTCGGCTTCGGAATACTTTACAGAGGAGAATACAATAGCAGGAGTAGTGACAACCATTAGCGCACGATCATAATCTTGGATACCGTAGTTTCAAGAGCGTCATCGGTGGTAACCAGAACAAGATATACCCCCGAACGTACTTTATAACGCCCAAAGGCCGTGGTATCCCATTGAACACTCCCTCCCTGAGAGGTAGTCTCAAAAACAAGGTTTCCTTCAATGTCGGTAATCTTCACATTGGCTTGAGCCGTTAACCCATCGATAGTAACATTACCCATGAACCCGGGACGCACCGGATTGGGAAATGCGTATACATTAGACAAATCATCCCGAGGCGCAGTGGATGTGCCGTTAAACGCCACCAGTCCATTCAGCGTGGCAAAGTAGACGTCACCCGAAATATCATCAATAGCAATATCCTGAACATTGTTGGACGGCAAGGGAGAATTGTCGGCATTAAATCGTTGTAGGGTCTCCTGTCCATTGGATGACACCAAAAATACACCAGACGTCGAGGTGGAGATCCATTTGTTGTTGGATCCGTCGATCTCAATGTCCGTGATGGAAAGATCATTTAATAACTCCTGGGGAACCCCCACATCGTCGAGAAAGACAATCTCCTGAGCGTCAATATTGGCGCCTTCTTCAAAGAAACCTCCCACATTAAAGAGTACACGAAGCCCGTCTGTAGTTCCTATCCACAGGCGATTGTTCGCGTCAATCTCCAGGGCACGTACGTTCACCGACGCGAGGTTTCCACTGCCCACCCCTTCGGTTATACGCTGAAACGTACCTTCCTGAGGGTTATATCCTATAAGCCCGCTTTGCGCAGTTCCCATGAATACAAATCCTTCACGGCTTACTTGTAATTTTGTAAAGGAAAGTTCGGTCTCACCGTTAATAATGCTGGAAACATCCACTATACTGAACGCACCACCGGGACTTAAGCTGATGATCGCATCGTTAGTACGCGACTGATTGAACCACAGATTCCCTTGCCGGTCGAAATCGGCCCCGAGAATCCGGACTTCCGCTGCCGGATTGTTAGGAGGGGGCGACAAGGGACTGTTACTACCGTCGTAGAGTATGGTAGGACTCTGTCCATCGATACGCAAAAGCCCTTTTTGATAGGAGGACATAAAGATCTCCTCAAAATTGTCGGGATTTATAATAACATGTACGAGGTTGGTGGCGTCAAATCCTATCTCATCGAAAGGGATATTGGTCCAACCGGTATCCACCCTGAAATTGCTAATCCCCCGTCGTTCCAGTGGGAAGGGGTTAAATGTTTGCGAAAGATCTCCAAACGAGACCCAGACGCTTCCCGGAGAAGCATCAACGGCGAAAGGGTCATTTCGAATAGGGCCATCCGGTAATACCTGCTGTGGTTGATTGAGTCCGAAAGGAACGATAAGCATTCCGTGTTCTTCGGTTCCCAGGTAGAAAGTATTGTTGAGGCTTAATGCCGATTGATAACTGGAATCAAAGTCGGGAAAGGTACCCACCGTAGCAATTTGATTATAGCCCGGTTCGTAGGCCCTCACAAAGTCCGGTGTCGCAATGGTGAGGATATTATTGAAAGTGCCAAAATCAACAATGTTTCCCGGAAAGATTTCAATATTATCAAACCCGGCAGCCGGGGAATAGCTCAAGATGGCATTGTTAATCCGTGCAATGATCACCTCATCGCCCAGTGTTTGTACTCCTTTGTACTGACCACCAATAAGTGTGGTCCATTCGGCGAAATCGATAAGATCGGGGTTTGCTACCTCGGCACGACGTATCCCATTTTCGGTAGCAGCATAAATGTGAGGTTCGAGAATCGCAGTTTGCAACACATCGATCTGCGCACCTAGATCCCCAATAAAAAAACTATCCCCAAATTCCAAAGCAGACAGGTCGAACACGGATATTCCGAACTGTGCGGAAATATAGAGGTTACCTTCATACTCTTGAAAATGGTTGATCCGTTTCTGGTTAGGTGGAATGGTGGGTTTTTCCAGAATGTCTACTACTTGCAGAACATCCTCGTTCCCATCCAGGACAATTTCTATAAGACCGTTTTCATAGCCTATTACAAACAGGTCGAAGTTCTCACTGTAATACACCTGGGAGATCTGTTCCCCCGATAGTCCCTGTATGGTCGATTGCGTTTCGATCTCCAGGGTGCTTAGATCGTAGGTAAAAATGGCGTTCTCGGCTCCGGCATAGATTCGGTCATTTCCAAAGGAAATGTCTTTCACCGAGATATAGGAGAAATGTCCGGTCCAGCTATCCTCGAAGTTCTGTGCGCTGACGGACAGTGTGATCAGTAAAAGAATAAGGGTGGTTACTCGCTTCATTGAGGCACTATATGGTCACCTAGTATAACACGCTAAAGTAGTATTTATTGCGGGATTTGAATGAAAAAAGGGCGCCTTTAAAACGCCCTCTTCCTATTGAATATCTATTGTTCGTTTATTTGCTTAAACGACTCCCTGTGCCAGCATGGCATCAGCCACTTTTACAAATCCGGCAACATTGGCTCCTTTCACGTAATCTACGTATCCGTCTCCGTCTTTTCCGTACTTTACACAGGCAGCGTGGATATCGTTCATAATTCCGTGTAGTTTTTCGTCTACTTCCTCACGGGTCCAGCTCAATCGCAACGAGTTTTGGGACATTTCCAGTCCGGAGGTGGCTACACCACCGGCATTAGAAGCTTTTCCTGGCGAGAAGAGTAGTTTGTTGTCATGGAAAATCTCTATGGCCTCAGGGGTGCAAGGCATATTAGCACCTTCTCCCACACACATACATCCATTCTTCACAAGGGCTTCTGCACCTGCCTTTTCCAATTCGTTCTGAGTAGCACAGGGAAGAGCCACATCGCAAGGAACATTCCATGGGCGTTGCTTTTCAAAGAACTGAGCCGAAGGATACTTATCAACGTACTCCTTGATTCGACCGCGTTTTACGTTCTTTAACTCCATGACGAAGGCCAATTTTTCTTCATTGATACCTTCCTCATCGTAGATATACCCTCCGGAATCTGATAGTGTTACCACTTTTCCTCCCAATTGCGTCGCTTTTTCGGCGGCAAACTGGGCTACGTTTCCGGATCCCGAGATAACTACTGTTTTTCCCTGGAAGCTCTCTCCGCGGGTTTTCAGCATGTTTTGAGCAAAATAAACGTTTCCGTAGCCGGTGGCTTCCGGGCGGATCAATGATCCACCATAGGAACGTCCTTTTCCTGTCAATACCCCTGTAAATTCATTACGCAGACGCTTATACTGACCAAACAAATAGCCTATTTCACGTCCTCCCACACCGATATCACCGGCAGGAACGTCGGTATTAGGGCCAATATGGCGGGCTAATTCGGTCATAAAGCTCTGGCAAAAACGCATTACCTCGGCATCGCTTTTCCCTTTGGGGTTAAAATCGGAACCTCCTTTACCACCACCCATTGGCAATGTGGTAAGACTGTTCTTAAATACCTGCTCAAAACCGAGGAACTTAAGAATACTCAGGTTTACGGTTGGATGAAAACGAAGTCCGCCTTTGTAGGGGCCGATAGCCGAGTTAAACTCGATACGAAACCCTCTGTTTACCTGGGTTTCGCCGTTGTCGTCGGTCCATGGTACACGGAAGATGAGTGTTCTTTCCGGCTCTACCATCCGCTCCAACAGCTTCTTGTCCTGGTACTTTTCGTTAGCTTCGATAAAAGGGATGACCGTTTCGGCCACTTCGGTCACGGCCTGCATGAATTCAGGCTCGTTGGGATTCCTTTTTTCCACTTCGGAAATGAAATCTTTAATGCTTTGTTTCACAGAAGTACATTTTTTAAGTCTTGTCGAAAATAGCCCCGAAAAATTACGAATACAGTAAAATTTGGCGCCTTTATAGTCTTATAATTATGAACAACGCAAACGTTGTAGTAATCTGGGTGCAAATATAGTATGAATATCCATAGCTTCAATCACCAAAACATCGATAAAATGGTAATTATCAGGGATAAATTTCGCTGTTAGATATGTTTTTATATATTTGTTACGTCTCAATCTAAACCAATGAAAACAATGAATGCCAGAATTTTGCTATTGGTGTTGGTGTTTCTTGTTTGTTCTAAACAGGATATCTATGCCCAATTTGGCTTCTCTCACGAGATCGGTATAATTAACGGTCCGGTCGCATTCTATTCCGATTACGGACAGCGTTTTGATTTCGAAACAAATTCGGGAAATGTAGGCTATGGAGTAGGTTTGGTGCATTACATTAACTTCTCCTACAGAGCCGATTGTAATTGCTACACGAAGGACGTTTATTTTAACGATCACTTTAAGATACGGAACGAGATAGATTACTGGAAAACCAACCTGCAGCATTTTGGAGAGTGGGTAGATCCGGATCGTACCTCGCCCGGTGCCGATCAGCTCCGCGCCATGCGTGGATCTTCATCCGTTTTTGAAATTGGTTCTCAATTGGAGTACTTTCCATTGAGTATTAGAGACTTTGCCGCCGGTGGTTACCGCGTGGCCCCATTTATGGCACTTGGAGTCCACTGGGTAAGTTTTGACCCCGAAGCTTCTTCCTCACTGGGAGAACTGAACAGCCCCCTTACAACCCCACCGAAGTACATTAATAGCTTTCAACAAGAAAGTGACTCTACCTGGGGTGCCGTAGGAAGTATCGGTATTCGTTACAAGCTTAGCCCGCTTAGTGATCTTATGCTGGAAAGCCGCTGGGTTTTCTATTTTTCCAACTGGGTGGACGGACTTAACCCGCAACCTGAATTCAATGGAGGAATCCCTGTTCCCGAAAACAAAGCCAACGACTGGATCTACTGGCTAAGTGTGGGGTATATTTACTATTTAGACTAGAGGTTAGTGCGTAGACCTTAGTGGTTAGTTGTTAGTATTGAGTATAAGTCTGTATTCTCTGTTCTTATTTTTTATTATCTACCCCCCAACTTCAACATTCGTTATTCAGCGTTCGACATTCGATATTCAACTAGTATTGAGTAGTGAGACCGGATTCAAGAACCACGAGCCAGGAAACAGGACTTCATTATTCTTTATTCTTATTTCTATTCTCTATTTTCTCTTCTCCCCATAAATACTCCATAACATTAAAAAATTGAATATTGGCGCTTATTTGGGATTTGAGATATGGATATTGAGAATTGATATGGGAGTCTCTGTTCTTTTCTCTATTCTCTGTTTTCCAAATCATTCGTCATTCTCTATTCTTAATTTTTCGGGGCTATTTTCTCTTCTCTCTATCTTCTATTTTCCAAATCCTTCATCATTCAACATTATACATTCGACATTCATCATTCAAAAAGGCCACGTCCTTTGAAAATCACAAGAACACGGCCTTTTTTATATAGCGCTTAGAAAACAAGCCTTACTCCAATTTTAATGGGGTTTCCGTTGTCGAGCAGAAAGTCAAATCCGCTTTGCTTTTGCTCATTACTCTCGAACATCATACCTTCCCCGTAAGGATCCATGATCTCAACCGGCATGTCCTCCTTAAACGTGCGTTGCCTCCATGTAATAATCGGAATCTCTACACCCACCATTACCCTTGAGCTGATCCTGAAGTTAAGTCCACTGCGAAATACAGCATCAAATCCGGTATATGTTGACTCGAAGCCAAATACTTCTCTATCTCCGAAGGAATAGTATCCACTCACGCTATTAAGCCACAACAGGTTTCCGGAATCATTGATCGGTGTGAACAGTTCGGCGGTTGGACCTACCATAAAGCCGTTCATTTGGAAATCGGTGCCACTCATGGTTTCATAGCCCGCACCTCCTCCTATGTAAAGTCCGCCGTTGCCCATGTCGGCCACATGATGAACATAATCGGCAGTAAGGCAAAATCCTGTTGCATCGAACTCATCCTGGAAACCGAATCCGCCGTTCACTCCTACATAGTAGGCCGGTTTCTCATCTTCAATATGCATTCCATGGTCTTTTTTCTTTTCCTCCAAGGTCGGACAGCACTTATAATTAAGGAGTTTCAATTGAGGATTCGTAGCCTTCCCAAAA
>CAZTLE010000150.1:0-10491 GCA_964614415.1 uncultured Aureitalea sp.
CAAGATGCAACAATTGACGAATTAAATGGTGCGTGCGGGAATCTTTTAGGCCTTATTGAACTGGAGAACAAAAACCTTCTGAAGTACAACACCCGGAGATTTGGGATTGTCAACAGTAAGCTCGAACGACTGGGACCCGCCTATGAACACAGGGTGCTGTCTGCGATAAAAGACAAGAACGGAATCCTGTGGATTGCAACTACTGAAGGACTTTTTAATTGGGATGTTACTAATACGCCCACGACCCCGAAGCTAACTTCAGTTCAGGAAAATGAATACTTAAGAGTCAATGATGTAGAAGCGGATCGTGACGGGATATGGGTTGCAACGCCCAAATACGGCTTGATATACAAAACAGAGACCTTCGAGCACAAGCTTGAACACGACAAGCTAACAGAAGGGGTATTTACCAGTATTTTTAAACAGAGCGACTCAACCCTTTGGGTGGGGTCCAACAGAGGTCTTATTAAGATAAAATATGGATTTGACAACGATGTTCCTGAAATTCAAAAAGCAGAAAGGTTCACAACCGCTCATGGCCTGATCTCGAACTATATTAACGATGTCACCTTCTGGAATGGTGAGTTATGGTTGGCGACGGACGAAGGTCTCTGTCATTTCAACCCGGATCATTTAAAGCCAATCACCACAACTCCGGAGTTAGAAATTGATTATCTGGAAGCCAAAAACGAAACGTTTGAAGTTAAGAACCGAATCAATTTGAGCCGTGACAGGAATGATATAAATATTGCTTATACGGGGATTTCACATAACAAACCTAAAAGCGGATTTTACCGCTACAAGATTAATGATGAGCCCTGGGTATCTACCAACGAAAGAAAGGTGAGTTTTCTGGATCTTAATCACGGCAAATACTTTTTCTCGGTGCAATGCCGTAGTGATAGCGGAATATGGAGTGAGACTAAGTCGTTGACGTTCACGATCCAACCCCACTTTTTGGAGCAACTCTGGGTTAAAGTCGCTATGGCATTTATGTTAGCCGTATTAACTTTTCTTTTCACAAGGCGATACCGGAAAAACTGGAAGAGAAAACTGGAGAATGAGAACCGGCTTCGCAGGTCTGAGTTAAACACGCTGCGAAATCAGATGAATCCCCATTTTATGTTTAATTCCCTCACCGCTATTCAGGCACTGATATATAAAGGGAGTAAGAATGAAGCCAGTGATTATATAGGGGACTTTTCGAGTTTAATGAGGAAAAGCCTTGAGTACTCGAGACTTGAAAATATATCCCTGGACGAAGAAATTCAATTCATAGAAAGCTATCTGCAACTTGAAACAAAGCGTTTCAAAAAACTATTCGAATACCGTATTGAATTAGATCGGGAATTGGATAGACATAAGATTCAGGTTCCGGCGTTATTGATTCAGCCCCTGTTGGAGAACTCAATAAAGCACGGATTTAGGGGAATTAAAAAGAATGGGCAGATAGAAGTTACTTTTAAGGAACATCACCTCGATGAAATTTTCGAAATTGTAATAATGGACAATGGAACCGGACTAAACCTGACCTCGTCTTCAGATTCAAATGAATCAAGAGGAATGGGAATTGTGAAAGACCGTATCAGCTTGATTCGGGAGAATTCCAGGATAAAGGAAGTTTCGTTTCACGTAGAAAGTGAAATGGGTAAAGGCACTTTGATCCGGTTATTGCTACCCAAAAAAATGTTAGGATGATTGATACGGTTGTTATTGAAGATGAAATTGAAATCCAGGGCTTTATAGTAAGCCTGCTCACCAGGTATTGTAGTGGGTTGCGAGTAGTTGGTACTGCAGGTTCGGTAGAACAGGCAACGCTGTTGATTAAGCAAAAGAAACCGGAGTTGGTATTCCTGGATGTCGAACTGAAGGATGGCAAGGCCTTTGAAATCCTTGAAGTTTTTGATGAAAATGACTTTGTGACAATTTTTCTTACAGGATACTCCAAATACGGCATCGAAGGGGTTAAGTACGGAGTAGGGGATTATCTTATGAAACCGATTGTTCTCAAAGAATTAATCCAATCCGTAGACAAAGCCAGGGAAAAGGTCCGGGAGAAGGATGTGCTGCGAAAGTTTCACAGCCAGGATCATTTTGAGAAGATCGAAGGACGAATATTGGTTTCAAAAATTGACAGGTCAAAGGTCCTTTTAACTTGTTCCGAGATACAATATTTGCAAAGCGAGCAGGGCTACACCCGTATACATCTGGTTGATGGTCAGAGCCTCCTGGCAAATAGTGCTTTGAAGTCCATTTGCGAACGGTTGCCTTCTTTCTTCGTCAGAGTGCACCGGTCACACGCTATAAACCTGAATTTTGTACGATCCTATGAAGTCAAGAGAAACGGCTGGGTGAAACTTGATGACGGTGAAGTGCTTCCTGTTTCGGCAAGGAGCAAAAGACGGTTTTTGGAAGTAATGAATTCGTTTCTCTGATTGTACTTGCCCTTAGTATATCGAAGGGGCGAAGTGCGGATAGAAGGGGGTAGCATAGTATTAACTATGAACATGGATGTTCGCGGCAGGGGGTGATAAGGAGGTAACACCTTTGGTGGTTGATCAGGATGAAGTGAATCCAAAAGAAGTGCTTTAGCCCTTCTGTCCCAATATAGAAACCTAGTCCAGTGTATTTTCTTGCAGGTATTTATTTCGGTAGATCGCCTTTTTCTTTGCCTCTCTAAGCCGCAGAGATTTTTTCTTGTATTCTTTGCGCTCTCGTAATTGTTGTAACTGTTTAACGCTCCGTTGTTTTCTTTTGTATCGTTTCAGTGCTTTATCGATACTTTCCCCATTGCGCAGTACTATTTTTAACATATATAATAAGATTAAAGCTTTTAAAAGTAGCATTAGATCAACAAAAGAAATTCCTCCTTGGCCTGATTATGCCCTTCAAATAATTGAAAAGTAGAGCCCTCTCCTTAATCAGGAAAGGGCTTTTAAAAAATACTAATTGACCAACGATACACGAACTGCATTCAGGCCTTTTTTTCCTTGTTCCGTTTCAAACTGGACCTTGTCATTCTCACGGATCTCTTCCAGGAGACCACTTTGGTGTACAAAGATGTCTTCATTGGAGTCTTCGGGTGTGATAAATCCAAACCCTTTTGAGTTATTGAAAAACTTAACTGTTCCTTTTTTCATGGTATTAAAATTATTGTTACTAAAAATGTTATTTATGTTTTTAATGATATTCATAATGAGTTGTTTTAAAGAATTAGAGCATTGGTGCTCTGGCTTTTTTTAATTAGTGCTTCCCCTTATGTTTCTTTGATGATTACTGCATCTGGTTGTAATGTCGCACTCGAATGTCGGTTTACACAATCGTCGAGAGACTGTCACTGATAAAGAAGAAAGAAAAAACTGATTTAAAAGAAGAGGGAACTAATTGAAAAGAAGGTAATGCTTACTTGGTTATCCTAGATACTTAAATATAAATGTTATTTGATACTGTATTGTTTTTAAAAAGAAAGCAAGGATAAGCTAAGAAATAGTTCTAGACCGAACGAAGCCGTCTTCACGATTGTGGGGCGAAGGTATGTGTAATAATCGGGGTAACGCCCAATTAAATGTTAAATTTCAAATACTCTTCCGGGGTAAGCAACATAATTTTTATCACAATGATGCTCTTTAACTACCTTAAATAGGTTTTTAAAAGTTCACTTCCGGATCCTTGTCCAGGGCGCGTCAATACCGGAGTCTTGACCAGGCGGAGTGTACTTGTCCTGAGTGTATCGAAGGGGCAAAGTGTGGATTGAGAGGGTAGTGGTAGTTCACTCTACATCAATTTTATACGTTTCCCTAAACTCTTTGCCTCCAATTCTATACACACCCTCCTCTCCAACCGGGTTGGCCATATAGTCGCCAATGCTCACATATTGCGGCTCTTCCCAACTTGCTTCTATATAAAAGTGCCTGGCCAAACCTAATGATTCAAGTAGTTCTTCCGTTAATTGGAAAGCATAGACTTTACCTTTAGGCGTATATTCTGCCCAATCACCATCCGGCAACCTATTGAACAGTTCATATCGCGCGTGAAATTTTTCAGGCTCAACTACATACAACTCCTTGGCTTCAGTTTGATTCTTAACAATATAATCTCCTTTCTTCGCCTGGTTAGTGGTTTCGATGCCGGCACTGGTAATAGAAACTACTTCCTCGTTAGATACTGCTTTTCTGGCAAGGACCCCCTTCACCTTTCTGTGTTGTTTTCCCTCATCTTTAAAAGCAGGTTCAAATAGTTTTCTGGTTTCTTCCTGACTGATTGGTTCTTGTGTCGGTTCTTTAATTCCAAAATCAAAAGTAAGGGGGTAATGTGCTGCACGTACTTTCTCCAAAGCGTGTGCTTTCCCTATATCATAGAGTCTTTGTGCATTTTTGCCTTTGTCCATTTTTGGAAGAGACCGAAGTTCTTCTTCCTTTAGATGAAATTTTAACGCAGCCAGTGTGACCTTATCGAGGCTTACGTTGTACCTGCAATAATCCAGAAGCGGGGCTTCAGAAATAAGATCCGCACTAAGGTCGCCTGCTTCATCATTGATTTTTTCGGGTATCCGGGCATTTGAAAAATATTGCATTAAGTACTTATTCTGTTCAGTGGCATCCTTCATGAACATATCCGGCAATGCAGGAGCCCAGCCTATTGACTTTCTGCGAAGCAACTTGTCCTTCTCTTTCTTTTGAACCTTCGACGTGTGAAAACCGGTTCCCACGGAAATCATCAACATATGATCTTTGCTTTTTGCCCACTGGTATCCATACCCTTTAATAGTCGCCATTAAAAACAACATCAGCGAAGGGTTATTGGCCATACTTACACCTCCGTCAATGAATACTGCCGACTCACCATCGTCGAATATTATTTCTTTAGGTTTAAAATAGGAGGGTGCCGCCGAAGTTGCCCTTAACAGATCCTTTATATAGATTCCTTTATTGTATTCGTAGTAACTGTTTGAAGGATGATTGTGAAACACAAAGGTGCTATAGGTATCCGCACGTTTTGCGAAAATCGCCAATCCTGTTTTAAATTCTTTGCTTCCAAGGGTAAGGTCTTTTATCTCCGGCAGATTTTCCAACTCATTTTCGAGAATTGTATGATCATATTGAGCTGATAAGAAATATCTAAAATACCACCAATTTAAAAGGTGAGATCGGTTTGTGAATATTTTAGCCCCAAGGGTTAAATACAGATTCTTTATTTCTTCGACAGGCTTGCCTAAGGCTATAAACGTAGCTATTATCGCACCCGTGCTTGTCCCGCCAACCAGGTCAAAATAATCGGACAAGACGAAGTCAGGTTTGTCGTACCTATCTCGCAATAAACTTTCCATTTCCTCTAAATACCCCAGTGTTAGGGCTCCGCGAATTCCTCCACCATCCAATGATAGGATGCGCTTTGGGCCGGAGGCCATAAGTCGTTTATAAACGGGATGGTCCTTGTAGGTATCGTGATTAGTATCCATAGGATGAAACTTTGATTCTGTGTGTCTTATATATTGATTCTAAGATAGTTATTCATTGTGAATGTTCATCGATGAAAGAAGGGAAAAATGTAAACAGGGATTTTCTGCCCGAAATCGATTGATCCAATTATTAGCCACATCAGCGAGTTCATTTCACAAATCTGAATCTCTCCAATCTTTTCCTATTTCTTTAATACATTTACTCCGTCCATAACAGCAGGCGCATGCATAATAGTCTTCTTATCATCCTGGGAATAGGCTTGATTCAAAGCACCATCTTCGCGCTGCTTACCCTACAAAAGAAGCATAAGTCAGTATCCGATTGGATCTTGTTCTTCTGGTTCTTTTCGTTTTGTATCCATTTCGGAAGCATCATTATGGTAGAGTTGGATAATAACCTGCTTTACCTGGCTCTTGCTAAGAATTTATTGCTGCTTTACGGTCCTTTTCTTTGGCTTTACACCTATAGGTCCTATTCGGGCTTTTCGAGAAATTCATTGGGTTTGCAGTCGCTGCATTTCCTGCCGTTCATGGCATTAACGATTTCAGGGCTGGTGATGAACATAAACGGATCTCACACTTATGAAGTGGTTTTGGTGAGCGTAAAGCTGGTTTCGCTCATTCTGTATCCTGTCTATACACTATACTGGTTGAAGCACAAGAGTGACTCCCTTAAAACCGAGAGGGCCGATGATTTTGTTACGTTTTCAAACTGGCTAAGGGCCATAGCCTATCTCATACTCTTTACCGGATGTTTGGGACTGATTCATGTGTTGGGAGATATCACCTTACTCATTTCATTTTCGGAAGTACTGGATATTTTCACCTATGTTGTCATCATCACAATTATGGGCTATCTGGGATTGAAACACGGTATTATGATTAATACCGGTATAAGAGAAGATGCGTCCTTAAAGAAAAGCTACTCGTCCAGCCCGTTGACCACTTCAGAAAAAAAGAACTTGCAGTTAGAAATAACAAACTATCTGGATACAACAGAAGATTATCTGGATCATGAGTTTACCCTCAGCACACTTTCGGATAAATTAAACACGCCAAAGCATCATTTGTCTCAGGTTATTAATTCTGAAATGAACAGCACCTTCTATGATCTGGTCAATAGGCGGCGGATTGACTATGCGCTACATCGCATACAAAATACAGAGGATAGTGAGGCGTTGACTCTGGAGGCATTGGGGTATGAATCCGGATTTAATACCAAGTCGGCATTCTATCGTCATTTTAAATTTTACACCGGAAAAACCCCGGGTCAGGCGAAGAAGGAAAAACGTCCTGATTAATTAATTTGTTCTTTTTCTGTTGGGAATTTGATTCCATTTGCGCATCAAAACATTCCAAATGAAAAAGATTCATCTCCCTAAACTCATTGCTTTCGTCTTTATCGTATCATGGATAGGTATTGTCCCAGGACTCCTTAAAGCACATGAGATACCCATTCCGAATTGGGTCAATTTCCTCAGCGTATTTATGGTATTGGGCCCGTTGCTGGGAGCCGTACTATTTGTCTATAAATCATCGGGAAAAGCCGGCTTGAAACAGTTTTTCGGTCGTTTTCTACGGTTTAGAACTTCACTGGTTGTGATTCTGATAGCCATAATGACTCCTGTTGTGTTGTCTTTTTTGGGACCTTACCTGGGCTTGAAGATTGCCGGTGTACCATGGCCGGAGGAGTTTACAACTTCGAGCATACTGCGAACCGCAGTCATCACCTTCTTAATGTATCTGGTAGTCAATACCGAAGAATTTGTGTGGCGGGGAATTGTGTTCGACAGATTCTATGATAAGTTCGGTTATGTAAAAGCCTGTCTGTTGCTCATTCCCATCTGGGGGATTTTTCACCTGCCCTTATTTTTATTTCCCGGAGGGCATTTGGCAGGTTATAGTGTCCTGGATTTTGCCTTTTTGGTCATCCCATCCACCTTTGTTCTGGGCTGGATTTACATTAATTCCAACCGAAGTTTATTCTATGTTCACATAAATCACCAATTGCTTAATGGGGTAGGTCAGGCTTTTCCATTGTTCCCTGTTTTTATAGGTGGCCTTATGGCTCCGGTTCGCGTATTTTGTGCGATTTACAGCGTTGTTGCGCTGGCGTTAATCATACATCAAGTATGGAAGGGTAAACGTCCTCACAGTTCTATCTAAGATGCTAAGGGGATAATAACTCATTAAAATACAGTGTTTTACCCCTTGTTTTGCGTTGACCCTTTTAAGACCTTTGAACATCGCTTTCACTCTCCTCGAATACGTCCTCAATTTAATAAGCTCGAAATAATAGTAGGAATACTGCCCACATACAGTAGATGGGTATGTATCCACATCGAAGAATTTGTGAGAGATCACTAATAAGCACTGTATTATGGCTTTAGAATTACTGGCAATCAAGTTCAACTACAATCCGAATTCACTTACGGATAATGCCATGAACATTCGAAAGAATGCCACCCAATTTGTGAATGTGCCCGAATGGCAGAAGGGAGTTAGTGTACAACCCGAGGATTCGCCTGCGGCCTATGCACTTAAGGAGACCAAAGGAAATACCTTAAAGATCCAGGCACAGTTTAAAGGGACATTTGAAGATGACATGAACGTAGAGATTCGGGCTATCGACGGGTACGTCAACCCACCTCGATCTCCGGGTTGTGGCGGATTCATCCTTTGGCTCGTTCGCTTGATCATCCAGGCGCTGATCGGAAACGCCCTGGGAGTGGTAAAAGCAAGAACTGTAAACATTCCTCCCGGTGGTGCACCCACCGGTTTTGAAACCTTCGAGCTCGACAAGGTGCGTATATGGAAGGTAGGAGTAGGAATTCGCACCACACATTGGAAATGGCAGTATCGCCTTTCTTCAGGAGGTTCCTGGACAGATTTTGAGAACACAAAACACCGCATTTATACGGTGCTGGAAACACCTACTTCGCCCTGGCAACAGCTTCCTTATAACTCCGGAAATACACAACTGCCCTGGACCGAAGCTATGGATTATGCCTGTCAATGGGCCTTTACTTCGATAGACGTCGATACGGCCGCGACAAGGATCACAGAAAATGTCTTTAATCTGGGACCTTCCGTATTTGAATACGATTGTCCTCATGGAGGAAGACATTTCTATGCAGTTCCGGCACACAGTCCTACACAGTTCGACTGTACCGCTTTTCTTGACAAACTCAAGGGAGGTGCCGGGAACGGAAAATGGGTAAATTGTACGGACAATGCCACCTTTGTTTCGGTTTTTTCCAATATTTTGGGATGTGATTTATGGTCTTCCCGTATGGGACGTTCCCTATCCGGAGCAGGTAGTAGTTTCCCGCTTAATCCTCTCCTGGCGATAGGATCGAATGTGTGGCAAACCGCCTGTGGTTGGAGTGGATTCAATTATCACGAAGTGGCCTGGAAAGGGGCATGTACATCCAACGACAATATCTTTGATTCCTGTCTTAAAGTAGACGGGGATGCCGATCCGACCTCAGCACCGCACACGGCTCAATTGGTGGCGAATATGACATTTGGTCTTTCCGGCAGTGGCGGATACCGGGATAAACTGTCTCCGGTTAGTGGAAACAATACCTGTGAACCGCAACCCGGCGACCGGATACGAAGAACCGTTATATGATAACCGTAAATACTGAAAAATGGACGCTCAATCATTAAAAGAAAAATATAGCTTCAAGTCCTGGTCTGACTCCAACGATGAGGGGCCAAACACATTTATCTGGAAGTTCTTCCTGTCCGGCAATGAAATAAAGGACTGGAATATATACCGCAATCAAAGCCTTGATTCGGGTGATAAGGTTAAGACAATTATCTCACAATGGGAGCAATCGGAGTCTAAACGTGGAGATCGTATGCTACGCGTAGAAGTATTTGAGAGCAATAGTCTGGAAAATTCCCGTGAGACGCTGTTGCGATGCCTTGCCAATTTCGAATCTCCTGAAATCTCTATCGACAAAGATGGACAGATTGGTGAGATCTCTTTTGGACATGGTTCAAACAACTATATGAAGCTGTTCCTCAGGGCGAATCTGGTCATAGCGATGAATAGTTTGGGATCTGAAATGTCTTCGGTGGCCGGTTTGGCCGGTGATCTTGATAGTTATATTAATCAGGACAGGAAAGACACTGCTTCTGAAGTAAATCCACGGATTGAGAGCTTTTCCCTGGAAGACAAGGAACTCACAGTAGGTTCGTCTACAGCACTGAGTATTGAGGCCACCGACCCTCTGGAACGCCCGCTATGGTACAAGTTTGTATCACAACTGGGAGAAATTGACACTGTGGACGGACAGCTTAGATATAAAGCTGTTTCGAAAGGAACAGACTTGATTACAGCAACTGCAATTAATGAAAACAACGGTAGTGCGTCTGTGGAGATTCAGGTTCAGGTGAACTAGTTGGGGAAGCGGTACTTATGAAAACGGAACTTGACCCAATGCCGTCGATTTTTCATATATTTACTACACTCCCCGCTATAATCTAGCAGTACACATATCGCTTTTAGAGCAAGAAAGCACCTGCAGTGCTATCAAATTACACGGTTGCAAGCCGATTGTGCTTGCCATTGTGTTGTAGCCATACGAATTAGATAACCAATTGATATAATTATGACCGATCCATTTCAAATTCAACCCGAACTCCGTTACGGCGCACCTGTGTGCGACGAGATTTTAGTAGGACGCTATTTCACCATTGGATATTCCTGGTATTTCAGACAGGCCAAATGGGTCCTTGAAATCGTGAATCCAAATGCAAAGTTTGAATGGGAAGTGGAACGAAAAGATAATTTTCGGGCCGATATACGTGTACCGCGTAGGTTCCGCTCCGGGCTCAAGGCCTATGTGGGTAGCGGGTATGACCGCGGTCACCTTGTGGCCAGTGCCAACCATGATGAATTGGAGATCCAAAATAGTGAGACCTTCCTGTTATCCAATATGTCGCCGCAAAAACCGGGCTTTAATCGTCAGATATGGCGGAGACTCGAAATGGCCATTCGCAAACTGAATGAACATCCGAAA
>CAZTLE010000151.1:0-10460 GCA_964614415.1 uncultured Aureitalea sp.
AGTCCTTCAGTTGTTGCAATCCACAGGATTCCGTTTTTGTCTTTTATCGCCGACAGTACCCTGTGTTCATAGACGGGGCCTAGAGGTTCGAGCTTACTGTTGACAATCCCAAATCTCCGGGTGTTGTAATTTAGAAGGCGTTTGTTATCAAGTTCAACAAGGCCTAAAAGATTTCCGCACGCACCATTTAATTCATCAATTGTTGCATCTTGTAAATGGCTGTAGTCAAACTCTTCTCCATTACTTCGAGAACAGTAAAGACTGGAAAGATCACGATCGACAAAGAAGATCTTATTCTTCTCACTGCGCCCCATTAAAATACCCTCGATAATATCCATCCGGTAAATGGCTTCCCCCTCAGCCCAACCATTGGGCCTGAATTGCCGTATATCTATGTTAGGTACATGGAAAAGACCATTATCTGTTGACGTAATCCACAGAGACCCATCCTCCGACTCATGTACGTAAGTAACTCCTATTCCATTAAAAAATACTGTAGGCTGTTTGGACAGATCACCTTTTTCGAAATGAAATACACCGGAAGGTGTAGTAATCCATTCACTCTTATCCCTGCTCACATTAAATCCCGTAATGATGTCGCCTATGTACCTTACTCTTTTGAGTCGATTCAGGGAATCCCATTGAAAATGGGTTGTTGAAATACGAGCTCCCTTAAGTTTGTCGATAGAATCCCGTACTGCGTTTCTATTCTTTATAATGTTGATCCTTCGTTTTACCAAAAGATCCTCATCTTTCCGTGCATCCAAAGGTGTCCAAAATCCTTCACCATGTTCGGTTACCGTACCGTCCTTGACATTAACAGAATACAAAGGAAAATCAATATGTTTGTTACTGGCGGAAACAAGTTGAAGGAATAGTTTATCCCCTTGTAAACCAAGGAAATCAAACCAACTATTTTTTCGTGGCCTTATCTCCTTCAATGCCGAATTAAAACCAAAAGGCCTGAAACTGCTCCCGTCCCAGAAGCTGAGGGAGCCATCCAATCCATTTACCCAAAATGAGCCGTCTCCAACGGGTTGGAAACTGAAATTCACCAGGTTGGCCAGGCCGTCGTTCGTATCGTAGGTGACAAACTCATATCCGTTGTATTTCACAATACCCCGGTCCGTAGCAAGCCAAATATTTTTGTTGGGGTCTTCGTACAAATCGTAGATTTCTGAACTCGGCAAGCCGTCATCGGTATCAAACTGTTCATATCTAAAATCAAAAATCTGGCCTGAAGAAGTCTCAGACACGAATAAGATTATCGCAAAAATTAATAGATATCGGGAGAGTCTGAACATAACTGATTGGCTGGACGGACTTCATGAATTCCATAGCCGCCCCGTACAAAGCAAGAAAAACATCCCGGTCTAAACAAGTGTTTACCAAACAAATACTTGTCTTGACACGGAAAACTGAGGAACAAACACGCTTATCTTTTTTTCTTTCCATTTTTTGTTCTAAAGGTGTTTGTTTTAAAACTTCATGGAAGTCAGAGCATCGAGCGATATGTTCAGGTCTTATCAGAAACAAAACTGAATCATCAACATAAAAAAGTCATGAAAAAGAAAAGAATTTGGTTCGCTGTTGTATTTCTACTAGTTGTATTTCAATCGTATACACAAGATCAAAGAATATTTGGTGGTGATGCAATAGATATTTCGGAGGCTCCTTACCAGGTTTCTCTTGAAATAAACGGAAATCACGATTGTGGAGGAACCATTATCGATTGCGAATGGATAATTACCGCCGCACACTGCGTTGAGAACAAAGATCCTGATGACATTGTGGTCCACGCCGGTTCGACAGACCAGACCAACAACAATAATGGGCAAAGAATCGAAGTAGCAGAAATCATAATACATGACGATTACTCGCCATTTGCCGGAGACCCGTTTTTTCAACCCCCTTTTAATGATATTGCCCTGCTAAGACTCCAGGAGCCATTGGTTTTCAGCAACAATATTCAAGCCATAGACTATGCTACACCATTGAATACAACCGCTGATGATATATCTGACGGTCAAATAACTTTCATAAGCGGTTGGGGTGATGCAGGCAACGGTATTGAAGATAATTTGCGTGGTGTTTCCGTTCCCATATCGTCAATTTCAACTGTTTGGTGCAATGGAGATTACTCTGTTTTCAGGCCCATGATGATTGCCCTATTTGGAAATAGTGCCTCCTCCGGAAATGGTGATAGCGGCGGACCCGCCATTATAGAACTTGACGGAGAGCCCATTCTGGTTGGTGTTTCAAGTTGGGGCGGTTGTCCGAATAACCTGTTTCCATCTGTTTATACCAGTGTAAGAGAGTATTCAGAATTTATAGATACCAATATAGTTAACAACGATTGCGATTCGTGTTTTGACTTCGCCCTGGACTATCAACTTGTGGATGCATATGGGAACCCTGAAACCAACTTTTGCCCGGAAGAAGAAATTTTTGTTGATGTTCTCGAAATTATAAATACACATCAGTATCACATTGATCTTTGGATTCAAGATGGTGATGGAGATCTGGATTGGATTTCCGGTGCCGGTTGGGTGCCTGAGGCTTCCCCGGATGGAGTCAACATAGTGTCATTATTTGAAAACGACCCTGAGGACCCGGTAACCTTTGAAAATGACGTACCATATGTCCTAAAAATAGCCGTTGACAATTCGATGTGTGGCTGGGTTGAAGTGCTTAAACCTTTTGTTTTCAAAGAGCTGTCAGTTTCCTTCCACTTAGAAGATGAAAATGGAATCGAAGAAAATGAATTCTGCTTGGGCGATGATATCTACCTGGACGGTAGCGCCACTTTCCCCTGGAATGGACAGAGCTATTTCATGGACCTTCACATAGTGAATCCCGACGGTAGCCTCACCTATGTGGCACGGCAGGAAGATGATGGTTGGGTCAATGGCTCGTTGAATGATCCTATTAATATTACTAAACTCTTTGAAAATGATATAGAAACGCCTGTCACTTTCCAACCCGGCATCACCTATCAGGTAAAATTGGCCATCGATGATCAGTTTTGCGGATGGGCCCAACAAACACAGGATTTTATATATCATCAAGCAACTGTTGTAGCACATCTGGAAGATGAGAACGGTACCCAGCAAACGACTTTCTGTTTAAGTGAGGATGTCTTCCTCAATGCCAGTGCCACCCCACCCTGGAACGGACAGAGTTATTTCATGGATCTTCACATTGTAAATCCGGACGGTAGCCTTACCTATGTGGCCCAGCAATACGAAAACGGTTGGTTTAATGGTTCTCTGGATGATCCCATTAACATCACCCATCTTTTTGAAAATGATATTGAAACGCCTGTTACTTTCCAAACCGGTGTTGTTTACCAGGTAAAACTGGCCATTGATGATGACTATTGCGGCTGGGCACAACATTTAATGCAGTTTAGCCTTGAAGATTGTTGCAATCTGCCCGCACCAACTAACCTGCAATCTTTTGGCACAAATCTTACCTGGGATCCTGTATTAGGTGCTGCAGGCTATCTCGTGGAAGCTACCCTTTCCTGGCCCATGAACTGCAGTTGTTCCTATCCGGTTTCGATAGTTCCTATTCTTACGACCGCAACCCAGGTTACCATACCCATAGGACCGAACAACTGCACCGCCGTACAGGTACGAACGCTGTGTGCCGATGGTACCGCTTCCGACCCTTCAGATGTAATCTGTGTTCGACCGGGCTTTAATATGATCAATAGTCCTACTTCAATATCCATCTCTCCCAACCCAAACCAAGGTAGAATGCATATAAAAGTGGATACCAGTCCTGAAGTTGAAAGTGCCTCGCTAATTATCTATAGCATCAAAGGGAACCTGATCGACTCATTCACATCCCTTAAAACAGACAAAGGAGTTTTGGACTTCGATCTGGACCTAAGCTCAAAATTGAAACATGGCGTATACATTTTCACTTTCAGGGTGGGAAATGAGACAATAACAAAACAAGTAATTGTTGAATAAGGCATCGGAAAGGGGGGTTCCGGTCTGTTCAAAATCATGTAAGAATCCTCTTTAAGGATGTTGACGTTGGCCCATCCTTCGGACTTTGAATGGCCAATGCTCGTTCGGCATTAAACCCTTAAAACAAGATCATTATGAAAAAAGCAGTATTCCTTTTGATATTAATAGCTACGACCTTCTGTGGAAGATCACAGGTACAAAAATGTATCACCGATGAGCGGCAACAAGAAAAGTTGTTGAATGACGATTATAGATTGAATTATGAACAAATTCAGCGGGAGATCAGATCTCGAATCGAATCCGGCGCAATGGAAAGAAGCCAGACGGTCTACCTTTCCGTAGTGTTCCATGATATTTATTTTTCAACACCCATTGTAACAGACAGGGTTTTGAGCCAGTTGGCCCAAATAAACAATGATTTTTCACTATCCAGTTCCGATTCCAATGATATTCCAGCGCCTTTTGACGAGGTAGCCTCAAATACCAGAATTCAGTTTTGTCTTGCCCAGACCGACCCGGATGGCAATACCACAACAGGTATTGTCCATTATGCTATGGACGATCTTTCCGGGGTCGATTTTGGCGACTGCTGGACCAGCGATTATATAGACGATAGAATCAAGGAACAAACCATATGGGACCCCGAAAAATATATCAATATCTGGATTGTGGATAAGGTCCAAGGTAAATTTGAGGGGATATGCATCGATGGCCCCATCGGGTACAGTAGTGTCCCCGGCGAAGGAGAAGAAGACCATGATGGGGTGGTAATCGAATGGTTAACCGTTGGAGCCTTGGACAATCCTAACCCTTCGGGAGGACAATACGGTTTTGGCAGAACCGCAACGCATGAACTAGGGCATTTCTTTGGCCTCTACCATATTTGGGGCTTTGCAGAGGAAGGGGTGGACGAATGTGAGGATTCCGACATGGTGGATGATACACCCAATCAGGCAGATGTCTATCTGTCGTGTCCGGCTTTTCCTCAGACTTCTTGCGGTAGCCTGGATATGTTTATGAATTTTATGGATTATGTTGATGATGATTGTTACAGGATGTTTACCGAAGGTCAACGTCAAAGAATGTGGGCGACACTGGAAACCCAACGATCTGGTTTGCTGGTATCTAGCGAGTGTTCTCTTCCGGAATGTGACCCAACTGATTCTGCCAGTTTCGAGCTATACTATTATTGTGATGAAGGAAGTTGGAATGTAGACGCCATTGCCCTGGATCTCGATCCGGAAAATCATTGGTGGGGGCTTTATGAATCGGACCCAGACGGAGGAACAGATGATGAAGATATAGTAGCAGGTCCTTTTAACATTCAAGGCGGACTTACGGCCAATTGGGAGGATCTGAATCCTGACAAGACCTATTTCGTGAAGCATGGGATTTGGAAAGATAACTGTTACCAATGGCGCGAAAAACGAATTCCGTTGGCCTTGGTCGATTTTCATTACGAAAATAAAAACGGTTCACCCACAGTAGAGTTTTGCATATCAGAAGATGTCTTTGCCGACATAATTGAGACCATCGAATCGGGGAATTACTTGCTGAAATTGTATGTTCTGAATGCAGGCAATACTTATGACTTGATTTCGGCTCAGGTGCTGGGAGATATTACTGATCCTATCAATATAACCGAGTTATTCGAAGATCAAACTGGGAATCCCGATCTTTTCCAGGCAGGAACCACATATGCGTTGGAGGTACTAATCACAGATTCGGCATGTGGTCAGATAAGCTTGCAAAAAGACTTTACGTTTAAGGAGAGCCCAATTTCCTACCACTATGAGAATAGCAACCAGGAGGAGCAGGTTGAATTTTGTGTTGGAGAGGACGTGTTTCTCGATGCAAGTGAGAGTCTGGATACAGGCAGTTATTTCATGAGCTTATGGCGGTTTGAAAATTCCACTGGAGATTATAGCTGGATCATTGGTACCGATTGGATAAATGGTGATCTCAATACTCCCATCAATATAACGCAGACCTTTGTAGATCTGACAGGAAATCCAGACCTATTCGATCCGGGTAGGACCTATGCAGTGAAATTCTCCATCATTGATCCCGATTGTGGTCAAGTATGGCTTCAACAAGACTTTAGGATTATTGACTGCTGCACTGTTGGTGCACCAACCAACGTACAATCTTTTGGTACCACGCTAACCTGGGATCCTGTACCAGGTGCTACGGCCTATTTGGTTGAAGCAGCGCCTTCCTGGCCTATGAACTGCAGTTGTACGTTTCCTGTTTCTATAGTACCCATTACCACGCTCTCAACCCAGGTCACAATACCTATTGGACCGAATAATTGTACCGCGGTGCAGGTAAGGGCACTCTGTGCGGATGGTTCCACTTCGCTCCCTTCGGATACGGTTTGTGTTCGTCCGGGCTTTAACATGATCAATAGTCCTACTTCAATATCCATCTCTCCCAACCCCAACCAGGGTAGAATGCATATAAAAGTAGATACAAGCCCAGATGTGGAAAAGCTATCGTTTGTTGTGTACAGTCTCAGAGGGAATTTGATAGATTCCTTCACGTCGCTTAAAACAGACCTGGGGGTCGTAGACTTCGATTTGGATCTAAGCTCGCGATTGAAGCAAGGTGTATACTTCTTTGTATTTCAAGTAGGAACCGAAACCATAACGAAGCAAGTGATTGTAGAATAACAAGATTTGAAAAGGAATCTTGAAAAGCAGCTCCGGTTTGGCCTGCACTAAACCGGGGCTCCTTTTTCTTTACTGCTTCGAGTATATATGCTCGTAATTTGCCGACTACCCCAACCACCCCTCTCTATCCACACTTCGCCCCTTCGATATACTCAGGGCAAGTACAATCCGCCTAAGGCGGATCACTCAGTGTGACTTTCTGTAAATCGCTGATTTGTCCTTGTCATCAGCCTAACCATCCATCTCTGTCTAAGCTTCGATATTGAATGGCTTCCGAGATGTGTGTTCCCATTACCGACTCACATCCCCCCAGGTCAGCGATCGTGCGTGATACCTTGAGAATCCGATCATAGGCCCGGGCCGATAGATTCAAACGTTCCATAGCCGATTTCAAAAGCTCCTTGGAGTCATTATCCAGCTTGCAGTATTTTCTAATAAGCTTTACACCCATCTGGGCATTGTAATGGACACTGTCGAGATCATTGAAACGTTGGGTCTGAATTTCCCGGGCCCTGGCTACGCGCGCCCGGATTATCTTACTGGGTTCTCCCTTACGTTCCTCGCTTAACTTTTCAAAAGGGACCGGCGTCACTTCGATATGAATGTCTATACGATCCAATAACGGACCCGAGATCTTTCCCAAATACCGCTGCATTTCCATAGGTGACGAAACAACCGGAGCATTTGGATCGTTGAAGTAGCCACCCGGACTTGGATTCATGCTTGCCACTAACATAAAGCTACTTGGGTATGTGATTGTGAAGCGGGCCCTGGCGATAGTAACCTCCCGGTCTTCCAGGGGTTGTCGCATAACTTCCAACACGCTTCGTTTAAACTCCGGCAACTCATCCAGGAACAATACCCCGTTATGGGCCAACGAGATCTCCCCGGGCTGGGGAAAGGTCCCCCCTCCTACCAGAGCCACATCCGAAATGGTGTGATGCGGACTTCGAAACGGCCGGGCCGTCATAATTCCTTCCTTTTCCAGCGTTCTGCCAGCAACGCTATGTATCTTGGTAGTTTCCAGCGCCTCATGTAAAGACATGGGCGGCAGAATACTCGGCAGACGTTTTGTACCCCATTTTACCGCTCAACCTAAAGGCGCCAAAACCTAAGCATTTTCGATACCCAACGGAGATTACAACCGTAGGTGATGAAGTGCGAGCTGTCCGCATAGATAGAGAACTTAAGCAATGGGATGTTGATAACATCATGGGTGCACACCGAGGTTTTTGTAATGAGTTAGAAATGGGACATAGAACCAATTCCATATACGTTCTACACAAAGCATTCAGGTTCCTTGGTTATATTCCTAATACATTATCCCTTAAGGAAGATACTGGTCCGGGTAAATTATATACTCACCGTATTAAAAATGGCTTTTCCCTTAGCATAATAGCTCAAACAATCGGATTGGATAAAAGCACACTTCGACGATTTGAAATAGGTAAGAACACTAAGCCAAATTCCAAAAACAAGATTCAAAGGTTTATAGATGAAATATCTCAGAAATATCCTAATTCGGAGTAATATATTAACTCGGCACTAATAGTCGATTGTTGAGAGCTGCTTCCTCAAGGATCACATTTGTAGAATATTCCCGCATTTCATCAGAAAAATTGACCGCAACAAATTCTAAGAGTGCAAAAATATCCGTTTCAGCTATTGAGACTATATATATAAGGGAATCTGTTACAAACGTTCTTAAAGTTGGGTCGGTATGGCAATTTACCAAACATGTCAATAGTTGATTAATCTTTTTTGAATCAATGGCATGGAGATGCGCCTTTAAATATTTAAAAAGAACATCTTTGATTTGAAGACTGTTAACCTCATTGCTTGTAAGATCGTCCCAAGCTATATCAACCAGTCTATTAGAGTAACAATTTCTCGCTATTCTCCACAACTCTACGATGCGTTCCATATCATCTTCATGCAAATCATACAGTTTACGCTCAAGTAAATTGGGCACAAAAGAAAGATTAGAAGAATTCGGGAACTTCTTGAACGATTTAGCAAGCAGTTTTAGATACTTCATTTGCAATTCCAAACTTACACTATGAAATTCATTCCTCATTCTGGTAATCAAATGCTCCATATCAACTGGCACAAATGGCACCAAATGGAGAGTTCTCTCACTTAACTCTTTGTTCTTGCCATCAAATATAAACTCCAAGATCATCTTGAGATGATCTTTCTCAATGACACCTGGAATTAACAATATCAATTCATCAATAAGAGAGGCATCAACATCTTCGGAAAAAAGCATCTTGCAGACTTTCGCCGAAGCAGATTTGGGTAAACGAGAATCTTTAAGAGCATGCAATACATGCTTGGTGTTTGCAGGATATGGATGACTTTGTGCTACTAACCAATCTACTAGGCGATCACGAGACAATGGCTCCAGTGCACCAAATCTTCCTACCCGAAGACAGTCCGAATACCCTCTCAAGTTTTCCTGCAAATTATTATGATTTTCTATTAAGGCTTGAACTAGAATATCTGCAGCTACTTCACCACCAATATTGGCTAGCGCAATCGCAGCTACACGCGAAGCGAATGACGGCTTAAGAACATAAGGTCGGATTAAATCTATTGATAGATCATCTCCTGCAATTCCTAATTTCTTAATAGCAGTGATAATCACCGTTTGATTATCAGATTCTTTAATATCGTTGCGATATCTTTCAAGAGTCCTTTGATCAAGGTATCCATAACCTTTCATTGATTCAAGCCAGGAGAGAGTTGGTCTCTTATTTATAACTTGCTTCGACAGCCCCGTTCTCTCCCTTATGGAAAGCGGTATAAGGCGGAAAATTCGTTCCCAAATTTTATCGGACACATCATATCTTATTAATTCATTAATGAAAAACTCGGCGTCCATTTCTACGAGAACAGGTATGATTCTTTCATACAGTGGGCTGTTATTCAGTAGCATTTCGAGAAGTGTATTTCTCAAATCGACTCCTAGTAGTTTCTTACCCCCGTCTTGAATACCTGCAGCAGCAATCATTTGAGCAAGTCTTAGCCATCCATTTCCTGTCATTTCCTTTTCAATCCATTTCAATTCACTTCGCAAAGTTTTCCATGGTTCATCTGTGTTGGATAATTCAGAGCATAAGCCTAAAACAAACCTAGCTTCTTCAATCCATTCTAACTTGAATGCATACTGCTTAATAAACCTTGACAATTCTTTTTGCCCTTGGTTTACAATGGCAATTGCACTAAAATATTCCTGCAATTTTAAGTGCGTAAATTCAAAAACACCCGGTTTTAAACTAAGCTCGTTTAAAAACCTGGAACTCATTAGGCGTTCTATATCCGTGATCTCAAATTGAAGAGTCCCATGAAGATATTTTTCCGTTGAAGTAAAACTTAAGCGATGAGCAAAATTTGCTAGTATGTCCAGGTCTTGCTCAACAACGGTATCTTTTGATCTTTTAACGTTCTCGATCTGAACGAAACGAACCAGCTCCTCCAATAACCAAGTAATAGTGAATTTCTTGCTTGTATTTATCTGCTCAAGCTGATTTATTACAGTGCAAACTATTGCCAGGAAGAATGGGGTTACCGAGATATTCTGCAAAGTAGTGTTGATCGATAAAAACGTAAGAATCTCCGAGGCAGAATATCTGTTCTTGCGCATTTTGCAAAAAGAAACCACAAATTTCCTTACCGACTTTGGTGCTAAAGGGGTAATATTATAAAATTCGAAATCATAATATTCTAATAATACAGCAGTGGCCTTGGGGCGAGAGGAAAGTATAACTCTTTGACTTGATAATTCTTGATAGACAGTTTGCATAAT
>CAZTLE010000152.1:0-10328 GCA_964614415.1 uncultured Aureitalea sp.
ATAAAGAGCAAAAGATCGTTGAAGATGCCAAGGCGGAAGCTGAGAAGCTGAGTGGCCTTGAGATCCGAATCGCAGCCAAAACCGGAGAAGGTGATAAACTTTTCGGTTCTGTGACCAATGCAGATCTTGCCGGAGCACTTGAAAAAGAAGGATTGGAGATCGAAAAGAAATACATCTCCATTGCCGGTGGAACCGTGAAGCGATTGGGACAATACGAAGCGAAGATCCGTTTCCACAGAGATGTGATTGCCGATCTTACCTTCGACGTGATCGCCGAGGCGAAGAAGTAAGCCTTAGAACAAACAATACATAACCCTCCTTCGCCAAGGCTATGGAGGGTTTTTTGTTACCAAACATCCGGGGGTAAATCCCAAATTCCAAAACCCAAATTCCAAACCTGCCTGACGGCAGTCAGGTTCCAAATCCCAAAAACAGGATAGTTATCGATTACGATGTACGATTTAAGATTTATGAGTGATGAATGGTTGAGGTGGAGTATAGATCGTAATACCAGATAAATAAATGAACAAATCAACAAATCAACGAATCAACGAATTTGCCGGAAGCCCGAGGATAGATGCAAGAAGTGAAGACTTGGAAAATTAAGGACGATTCAAACTCTTTCAATCTTTCAATTTTTGAATCTTTAAATCACACCCGAATATCTCACTCCTCACACATCAAACCTCAAACCTCAAACCTCATCCCTCATCCCTATGAAGTATACCCGACTCACCAAAGAGCAATTTGAAGAACTGGAAAAGGAGTTCATCACCTTTCTGGCGACGCAGTCCATTACTGCTGAAGAATGGAGGGACATCAAGGAAAAGAAACCGGAGGTGGCCGAGCAGGAGCTGGATGTCTTTAGTGATCTCGTTTGGGAAAGAGCGTTGTCCAAAGCCGAATACCTCCAGAGCATGGCTAAGGATCAGCTGTTCCTTTTCCATATAGCAGAGGACGAAATGAAGCTAATCGCTATCAAAGTAAACGATCCTGAAAGAGATATCACCACTACCGAGGGATTCGAATGGCTTCAAAAGAACCTCATGTCCGATGCAGTGGTCATCTTCAAAGCCACCAAACCCTATACCGAAGATCGGAATCAGGATGTTTTCGACCTAATCCAACAGGGAGCATACATCACAGACGGAACGGTGTACGAAGCCGTCAAGCCAGTGGTTGAGTAGGTGTTGGAAGCCCGAAGTCAGAAGGTGGAAGTACGAAGAAAGAATTTCCAAATTCTAAGTACCAAATCCCAAAGCACAGGTAAGAAGCCTGCAACTTAACATTTAGAATTCAAAATTTAAACCTTATTAGCTATTCGTAACGTAAACTTTCGATAGGGTCGAGCCTGGCCGCTTTTATGGCAGGGAACAGGCCTGCGACAACCGCTACGACAAAACTTACGATGGTGGCATAGATCATGGGCTCCCAGGGAATTCCAAAATCAGAATTGAAGATGTTGGACAATACCCATCCGGCCAGTATCCCCAATAGAATTCCGAAGATACTACCGAACTGACCGATCACCACCGACTCAATAAGGAATTGAGTGGAGATCGTGGAGCGCTTGGCCCCCATAGCTTTACGCACTCCAATTTCACGGGTACGTTGACTAACAGACACCAGAAGAATATTCATGAGGGCGATAGAGGAACCGAGTATGGTCACCAAACTAATGATAACCGCCGAAGTCTTGAGAACCCCCGATATGGATGCTATACGATTTATAAGATCTTCACTGCGTTGCAGTCCGAAGTTATTCTCTTCTATAGGATTTAACTTCCGTACGTTTCGAAAGGTCAGTATAGCCGCTTCTTCCGCACCTTTCAACAGCTCCTTATCCGATACCTTGACACTGATACGGTAGTTGATATTGGGTTGTGTGAAAATACCACGAGCCGTCTGAATTGGAATGAGAACACGTAAATCCCGGTTATTTCCGAACGAACTACCCAGGGACTCCATAACACCGATTACCTTGAACTTGGCACCGCGCACACTAATGGTCTTATTAATGGGGTCGTCATCCTTGAACAGGTTCTTGTAGAAATCGGCACCGATGACGCATACTTTATTATTATTCTGAATATCAAACACATTAAACTCCCGTCCGCGCTCGATCTTCGTACCTGTATTTTGAAGGTAGTGCTCATTTACACCATATACAGCCACTTCGGGATCGGTTTTCTCGTTGCCGTATTTAATCTCGGCCCGGGCCGTACCCGTAAATGAAACGGACGTTTGTGTATAGGGATAATCGTATTTGTCGATGAACTCACGAATATTGTCGTAACTGATGATGGGATTCACCTTCTCGCGTTCTCCGCCTCCGCGCTGTACGTCAAACTCGTAGCGCTGAATGTTGAAGGTATTGGCTCCCATAGATTCGAAGTTGCTACCAATGGAGGCACTGAGCGCGTCCACAGCAATAAGAGAACCCACCAGGGAGAAGATCCCAAAACCGATAATCACAATGGTAAGAATGGTCTTTAAGAGCTGACTCTTAATAGAGCTCATCGCGATGCGAACATTTTCTCGAAACAGTGAAAACATAGGGATTCAGTCCGATTTTTATCATTAGACTACGAACTGTGCATAAAGTTACCAATAATTTAAAATAAGTTCTCCAATAGGCAATAAATTGTGATATTTGCAGCAATTAGTGGGTAGAGGTTAGTTGGTAGTGGTTAGATAAAACCAATTTCACCTCTACCCTCTACCCTCTAACAACTAAAGACTATAGACTAAAGACTAGAATGAAACAAAAACCTTCCATACCTAAGGGAACCCGTGACTTTTCACCCGGCGAGGTGGCGAAGCGCAGTTATATCATGAATACCATTCGTAACTGTTTTACCGCCTATGGATTTCAGCCGATTGAAACTCCTTCGTTCGAGAAGAGTGAAACACTCATGGGTAAGTATGGGGAGGAAGGTGACCGACTCATTTTTAAGATTCTGAATAGTGGTGACTACCTGAGCAAAGTGGACGATAGTGTTTTGGAAGAAAGGAACAGTGGAAAACTGACTCCGCGTATTTCTGAAAAAGCCCTTCGCTACGATCTTACCGTGCCTTTTGCGCGCTATGTGGTTCAGTATCAAAACGATATTACGTTTCCCTTCAAGCGCTATCAGATGCAGCCCGTTTGGCGTGCGGATCGGCCACAAAAAGGACGATTCCGTGAGTTTTACCAATGCGATGCGGATGTGGTAGGCTCCAAATCGCTATGGCAGGAAGTCGAATTGGTTCAATTGTACGATGCGGTTTTTTCTGAACTGAACCTAAAGAGTACGACGATAAAGATGAATAACCGCAAGGTACTCTCAGGCTTAGCCGAAGTGATCGGTGCGGAAGACAAACTCATCGACTTTACGGTAGCCCTGGATAAGTTGGATAAGATAGGAGGAGAGGGTGTTAAAAATGAGATGCTTGCCAAAGGCATTTCCGAAGAAGCCATTGCTAAAGTGGAACCGTTGTTTGTGTTGGGAGGATCCGCTTCCGAAAAACTGGGAGTTCTTAAGGAAATGCTCGCTGCATCCGAAACCGGGAAAGAAGGTATCTCAGAATTGGAATTCATTGTCGATACGGTCAATACCCTGGGATTGCAGTCAGCTAGTTTGGAAATAGATGTGACCCTGGCGCGCGGGCTTAATTACTACACCGGAGCCATTTTTGAAGTTGCTGCCCCTGAGGGAGTTTCTATGGGAAGCATTGGTGGCGGCGGTCGCTATGACGACCTTACCGGTATCTTTGGCCTAAAAGATATGAGTGGAATAGGTATTTCGTTTGGTCTGGACCGAATTTATCTCGTTCTGGAAGAACTCAACCTCTTTCCGGAGGCTGTTGCAGAAACCACCAAAGTGCTGTTCATCAATTTCGGTGAGACAGAGGCACTCTATGCCATGAAAGCCGTTTCCGAACTTCGGAAAAAAGGGATTGCTGCCGAACTATATCCGGATGCCGCTAAAATGAAAAAACAAATGGGCTATGCGGATAAGCGCAATATTCCCTTTGCCGTGCTTGCCGGAGAATCCGAAATGAATTCCGGAACATATACCCTCAAAGATATGACCAGCGGGGAGCAGGATACTGTGTCCCTTGAAACGCTGATTGAGAAACTTTCCTAATAAGAAACCGCCTCAGATTTGGTGAATCGAGGCGATTTCAGTCAACCAAAAAACAATCGAAAGTAGGGAAAGACCGTTAGGCTAATTCAAATAGAATTGGTTAAATGTTTCTTTTTAGGGACCTCCGTCTCTTGGAGGTTTACTGTATGTTTCATTCGGTTCGTCGGTCTTCTTATGTTTGTCTTTACTTTATTCAAGATGGTGTCCGGTCGCCGTCGTTCTTGTCTTGAGGGCATTTACTTCCATGGATCTACTCTCCAACTCGCAAACACAGTGGGTCTCTGCAGATCAATAAAGGCTGTCGTTCTGGGAACTGACGACCGGGACCATCTTTAATCAGCTTCTAAAATTAATCCGTGCAATCGCTTTCAAATCGCAGTCGGTCATCACCCAGGCGCAGATCTACTTTTACTTCACCGGGTTCCTGTTCTATTTCATGTAGATTCCAGGTAAGATTGAATTCCTGAATATCTGTAATGTTTAAAGTCACTTCAATATTGTTTCCACTTCCGGCAGCAGACCAGGTTCCTGTTCCGGTTACACCTCCCGGTCCAACTGAACTAAGTGAACCATCGGCCTGGAAATTGAATACATAGTCAACATAATCATCATCGCGATCGGAACCGTCCCATTCGAACTTGTCCACGGTCCAGTTGTTACATCCGGTAAGGATATCGGTTAAGAATCCTACAGTGCAGTCGTCACAATCGTCGTCGTGAATATCGTTGTCGTCATCCTCGTCACAGGCATTAATCACACCTTCCACAAAGTTTTGTAGTTCTTGCAGGCTATTGATTTGGACAGTGGTTCCGTCCCATAAGATCAGAGTAATGGGGAATCCTATGGCGATAATTACATCGTCGTTTAAATCGTCGATAAGGTCAAAAAGAGCTCCGTCTTCGGTAATGGTAAGGGATTGAATGACATCATTTGTTTCGTTGAAGAAGGAAATGGTAAGTGGGAAAACGTAATCGACACACTCGATATCGTCATCCAGGTCATTTTCTCCCGGGCAGTCGGAAATAAGATCATTGAGTTGATCCAGATCGGTTACTGTTACTTCGGAATGATCGCTAAGGGTCACGTCAATTGGAAAACTGAAGGTGACCAGATCGGAATCATCCGGGAACGCGTCGATCAGATCCTCAACCAGATCCAGGTCGGCGTCAGAAGTAATGGTGAGTTCAACTCCATTCACGGTAATAGTAACCGGGAATTGAATGTCCAGGCAACTTGCGCCGTCGAGAACATTGTCATGGGAGCCGTCGTTCATGGCAATACGTTGCATGAGATTGGCGACCCTGGAGTTGGCTTCCAGTTTTTCCTCAAACTGAAGGTCGTCGGAATTTACGGCCTCATTTGTGCAGGAAGATAGCACAAGAATGAAGGCAAACATAAGTACACTGAGTTTCTTGATTAATGAATTCATGGGGCATTAGTTTTAGTGAAACAATTCTTTATTACTTAAACAACCGGCAGGGAGAAAATCCTGAAAATTTTCTGAAAAAATTCAATAAAAAAAACCGCCGGAGTCATCATGCCGGCGGTTATCCTACCAGTAACCAAAAACTATACATCGGGGCAGAGAAAAGTTACTCGGTTAACAAGTGGGGAGCTAGAGGTTGGGCACCTCTGTATGTAGGCTAGTTCTTTTCAAAAACAAGCGTATCGGTACCTCCGTTTCCACCACTGATATCGATAAGTTCGATCTTCGAAGTGGAGCGGGACGTGATATCCCAGTCATCAGTAAGCTCAATAAAATCTGCGGGTGCCGGAGCGTTGAACATGATATTGAAATCAATGTCATCGTCGTCGCTTCCGCTGTCGTCGTCGCTGCTGTTACTGTTACTGTCATCGGTTATGGACCATACACCGGTATAGGTGTTGGTACCATCCGTTGCTGTCAATGTTCCATCCGTGTTGAAGGTGAAACTGAAGCCATTGTAATGATGGGTCTCGTCCTGTCCCGAATCGATATAGCTTGTGATCCTCCAGGATCCGCTGGTTGCGATGTTTGTTACCTGCTGAATTTCGGCAGCATTATTGGCCATCATGGGATCTGTTGTCGAGTCGTCTTTGGAACAGGCCAAGACCATCATTCCTGCAAACAGGGCTAATACTGTGCGATATAAAAGTTGCTTTTTCATAGTTGTAGTTAATATAGGTTGTCTAAAATCTGTTTATAGTTTTTGAAGGGTCAGTGTATCGGTACCACCCCCACCACCGCTAACGTCCTGAAGGACTACTTCGGTATCGGAGGATGACAATACTTCCCAGTCATCATCGTTAAATTCATCGAATGGGAACTGAGTTCCGAAGTCCAGTAACATCTGGTTTCCACCGCTCAGTACGGCCCAGGTTCCATTAATGTTATTGGAGCCGTTGGTAGCAGTTACGGTACCCCCGTTCATAAAGTCGATCTCGTATCCAACATAGGGAGCTGTCTGATCATCGCCGTCCTCATCATACATAGCCACGAACCAGAGTCCGTCTTCCAGAATGGCTTCCAGGGTAGAGCCGCCACCTCCGCCGCCACCTCCGAATGGGTCGCGTTCAAAAGTGAGGAAGTCTTCAGATCCGTCACCACCGCTTACATCCTTGAGGCGAATGATATCATTAGTGGCCTCCAGTACATCCCAGTCATCGGCAAGTTCATCCAATGGGATTGTAGTTCCGAAGTTTAGATTCAGTTCAAGATCTGTCTCATCACCGGCCGAAGTAGACCAGGTTCCGGGTGTGCTTCCGCCTGAATCGGTAGCCGTAGCTGTTCCGTCTGTGGCAAAGTTGAATGTGTAGTCCTGATAGTTGGCAGTTTCATCCACATCATCGAAGTAGAAAGTAACATACCAGTCACCGGTTGTAAGTGCATTGACAAGGGCTGTGTCATCAAGGCCTCCGCCACCGCCGCCACCACCTCCACCGAGGCAGTCGGACTCAAAGCGTAGTCGGTCGTCACCTAATCTCAGATCAACCTTCTTCTCGCCCGGGAAGTCATCAATTTCATGCAGGATCCAGTCATCGTTGAAGTCCGGTAGCCCGGCAACATCGATGCTTACAGTAATATTATTTGCAGTTCCGGAGCTGGCCCATGTACCGTTAAAGGTAGTTGCGCCATTGTCAACGGTAAGAGTTCCGTCATTATTGAAATTGAACAGATATCCTACGTACAGGTCTTCCAGATCATCATCGTTGCGTTCCAACTTGTCCACCATCCAGTCGGAGCAACCTGTGAGCAGATCCTCGAGTTGTGTGGTTGTACAGTTGTTACAATCGTCGTCGTTGATATCATTGTCGTCATCTTCATCACATTGATCGGCGGCATTTTGGATCACAGATTGCAGTTCAGTGAAGTTGTTGACAA
The DNA here is from genome assembly GCA_964614415.1 of uncultured Aureitalea sp. GTDB lineage: Bacteria > Bacteroidota > Bacteroidia > Flavobacteriales > Flavobacteriaceae > CAZTLE01. Next base: position 7,492 of record CAZTLE010000152.1, read on the forward strand.
TCTGAGTCGTTCCGTCCCACAAAATAACGGTAATTGGAAACTGGAAAGTGACGATCGTATCACTATCGATGTCGTCGATGAAGTCAAATAATTCTTCATCGCTGGTGATCACCACCGTCTCAATAAGCTCATTATTCAGATTGAATACTGAAGCCGTGATGGGATATTGGAAATCGATACACTCAATGTCATCGTCATCGGCGTTTGGTCCTCCGCAGAGTGCCACTTGTTGATCAAATTGCGCCTGATCTTCAATGACCACCAGGGTAAAGTCTTCTAGAATAATGGTAATAGGGAATATGATTTCGAGAGTGTCCGTATCATCGGAGAATTCATCGAAAATATCTTCAATAATGTCAAAATCATCTTCGTCGGTCACTGTAATTTCAATACCGTTGGCAATTACAGTTACCGGAAGTTGAATTTCAAAGCAGCTGGCGCCGTCCAGAATATTATCTCCGGATCCATCGTTGAGTGCCACTTGTTGCATAAGTTGTGCAATGGTCGAGTTTACACCAACTACCTCTTCCTGAGGCGGGTTGATGATCTCCATTTCTTCGGTACGACAGGAAGTAAGGACCAGTACCGGGAGCATCAATGCTACGATCAGTAAATTTTTAAGTGTCGTTTTCATGGGGTATTTGTTGTTTTGTTATTCCGTCTTTGCTAGTAGAACAACCCTGAACGAAAAAATCCTGAAACATTTTTTCTTTTTTTCCTTTATATTTAATCATCAATCAAAAAAGCTTGGCAGAAGACCTCCATTCCAATGTATGTGACAAAAAGGTGTTTGCGCGCCTATATGAAAAGTATGCCAAGGATGTCCACGATTTTCTATACTATAAATACGGAGAGCAGTTCAATCCCGGTGATAAGGCTCAGGAAGCCTTTATCAAGCTGTGGGAGAATTGTAAAAAGGTGGCGTTCAGTTCTGCCAGGTCCTACCTGTTTACCGTGGCCAGTAATATGACCCTGAATGAGATCAAGCATCAAAAGGTGGTATTGCGGTATCAAAAGGAAAAGCCGACGAAAGACTATACCAATGAGTCCCCGGAATTCCTCATGGAAGAAAGTGAATTCATGAAGCGATACCAGGATGCTCTGGGAAAACTTTCGGAAGAACAACGGGTAGCCTTTACCTTAAATAAGATAGAAGGAAAGCGACATCAGGAAATAGCCGATATGCTGGGAGTGACCAAAAAAGTGGTCGAATACCGGATTTACAGCGCTTTCAACAAGTTGAAGGAGGAATTGGAAGGATTTAAATTAAAATAGTTCAGGATTTTTCAGGATTCAGTTGTTTAGTAGACAAATGAGGTTCTCATGGACAAGGAACAATTAATACAAAAGTGGTTAGCCGATGAGCTCTCGCCCTCCGAAATGGAGGCGTTTGAGCAATTGGATGATTATGCCCTTAGCAGGGATATCATCGAGGCTGCGGCATACTTTAAGGCGGATTCCTTTAGCCAGGTAGGTTCGTTCGAAGAACTTACCGGTAAATTGGAGTCACGTCCTGTTGTTCGTTCCCTGAACTGGGTAAAACCCCTGGTCCGCATAGCTGCAGTACTTGTGGTAGCCCTTGGCGTGTATTTCTCCGTTTTCTATGACGGATTGACGTATGTTAAGACAATGGCCGCCGAGAAAACAACGGTAGAACTTCCTGATGCCTCTGTCGTGTCCCTCAATGCCTTGACGGAAATTGCCTTCAGTGAGAAAAAATGGGACGATAAGCGCGAAGTACAGCTGGAAGGTGAAGCCTTCTTTGATGTGGCCAAAGGTGCCGTGTTCGATGTTATCACAGACGATGGAACAGTTCGCGTATTGGGAACCGAGTTCAATGTAAAACAACGGGACGGTTATTTTGAGGTCATGTGCTACGAAGGTGTGGTTCGCGTCTCTACTGCTTCAAGCACCAGCGAGTTGCGTGTCGGGGATACCTATCGACTGTACAAGGGCGAAGTATCGCTCAATAAAATTACTCAGGAGGAACCTTCCTGGCAGCGTAACCTGAGTACCTTCAATCAAGTAAATATGACCGAAGTCATTTCCGAACTGGAAAGACAATACAATATTACCGTCGTTTTAGAAAATGTGAACCTGGACCGCTTGTTCACTGGTGGTTTTGTTCATGACAACCTTGAAAACGCCCTGAATTCGATTACTGTTCCAATGGAACTTACTTATGAAATTGAGTCGTCGAATTTGGTGAAGCTGAAAAATTGAACGGTAAGCACATATTCACATTGAGCATTCTTCTCTTTCTGTTGTCCTTCTCGAATAAGGGGTGGACCCAGTCTGAGCGCCCTCTAAAGGAAGTACTCCCGGAGCTACAGGAGAAGCACGGTTATCAGTTCAACTATGCAGAGGACACCGTAGAAGGAATAGCAGTTGCTCCCCTTGATGAAAATCTGTCCTTCGAAGAAGCCATAGCCGCTCTGGAACAGGCTACGGGACTTATTTTTGAAATTCTTCCCAACAATTTTGTCACCATACGAGCTTCTCATGACTTTAAAGTATTATGTGGTTATCTGAAGGATAAGGACACGGCCGAACCCCTGGTGTTTGCCACTATACAGGGGCTTCGCAGCTCGGCTGTGAGTGATGAGAACGGTTATTTTGAATTGGAGATATCCGGAGATGCAGAGGTAGTCACGATACGATATTTGGGATACCGGACCATCTACCGGCCCTACCGGTACTTTAAAAAGGAAAGCTGTGATCCGGTTTATATGGTGGCCGACATAGAATCGCTGAATCAAATCGTACTTACCAACTATCTGGTTGAAGGAATTGATAAACTGAGCGACGGATCTTTTCAGTTGGATTTTTCCAAATTC
>CAZTLE010000153.1:0-10303 GCA_964614415.1 uncultured Aureitalea sp.
AACGATACGGAGATTGTAGAAGGCGAAGGGGTTATCGGTGAAAAGCCGGTCATAGCTCCCGGAGAGAAGCATACATACAGCAGTGGCTGTCTGCTCATATCACCCTTCGGTTCTATGAAAGGCCATTACAATATGATCAATCTGGCTAGCTCCGGAACACTTAGAGTAGGTATTCCTTCCTTCAAGCTGAGCGCACCTTACGCGATGAACTAAATTCGCGATACAGGGCTATTTTCTCAAGACGTACCATTTGTCCATCCTGAATTACATGACATCGTGTGCAATGCGAGTCGTAGGTAAATTGATATGGCATTGACAGATCGAGTTTACCCTTCACAGTATACACACCGTCGTGATCTATTTTGTGAAGGTCGTTGTAGCGTCGTATCCTGTAATGCCCTTCCGGAAGACCATCTGTTGAAATATCGAACCAGGCATTACTTCCCGTGCCGCTTAATTTCTGAGCAGATTGGGGTAACGAACCATTGGCCGCATAAGACGAAGCCGGTCTCTTCTTATCAAAATAGTTCTTGAGGTTTTCCTTAAAAGCTGTTCCCTTAAACGGTGAAACCTGTCCCTCAAATACCTCATACACTCCATTGAATGCTGCCTTCTCCACATTTCCAACGGTGCTTGGGGTAAACAGTTTGTTGAATCGCAATGCCCTGATAATTTTCCTGTCCGAAGTACTGGCAAGGATGGTGTCGGTTACAAAACGCGAACAATTGCTTCCGTCACTGTGAAAGGCACCATAAGGTATACTTCCTCTGTTCTGAAGGGCATATATGAAGTCGTTCGCCCTGGCATAATCGATCCCCTGACATACGGATGCTATAAGACGACCCTGACCATGTGTTTTATCCGGATTGGCATCCAACCATAGCAGAAATGCTTCGAGGTTCACAAGCTGTCCATTGGCACCGAACTCGGCCTTGAACGGAATCTCAAGTTCAACATCCGTATTTGCGCCACGTACCCGACCATGTCCTTTGGGTGTGACATAGCGGCCAAAGTCAAAATACTGCGCAATCCCTGTGCGGTTCTCAATAAGCACCAAAGCCGCATGACCCGCCTTTATGAATTCGCGGGTTCCCAGCCCTACGAGCGGCAGTACTTTACATATCCATTCGTCGCTCATGGTCACAAAAGTGTCCGGGTAGGCAAGTACTATTATTTTTCCGGTTGCGTTCATACTGCTATCTGGGTAGCCTGATGTGTTTCAAGATCTTCATAATTCATATAAGACGTCTTTGCCAACTTTACAAATGACGTAATACTTTTGGTCTTTACAAAACCGCGATCCATGACCAGATCGGTTTCGGGATTTCCGTCGCCCGCCGTTCTATGAAACTTGAGGATCTCATCTTCCGACGGGGCAAGTGTTTCAAACAGGAACGTTGAAAACCAGTCTTTTCTTTTCTGCTTTACCTCTTCGGTATACAATAAGGACGAGGACCATATGTGCGGAGCCAGTGATTTTTCCTCAATATGTGCCTGCTTCCCATCCCATACGATCTCATGAAGCATGGTTTCGTTCATCCAATCGACTAAAACAATAGTAAAGGGTTCAATGTCGTGAAAATCAAACCGGGATGCTGTTTGTAGGGCATCGGCTGCAGTAAGGAGCTCGGTTACAATGATACCGCGGCTCATTCGGTAGGAAGCCTGTCTCTCGTGCGCGCGAAAACCACCGTTCAGCAGACATATAAGGCGTCCCTTCTTATTATGACCGAACCAGGTACCGCCTGCCAACTCATCCCTGGGAAAAACCAGATCGGCTCCGTTCACCTGATAGGTCTGCGGGGGAAGGGTCTTCCGGGTTGGGGACTCATCCCTGTTGGAGGTGAGTATAAAACCGTCCCGGGCCTGAGGAATAAATGTGACCGTACACATATGGATTAGGTCTGTTTTGGTTCTTGAAACTTACAAAGAAACTGGCAGATTACAAATGTGTTACACCCGGGAACTATTAAGAAGATATTTACAATTCGGAGTACTGAAATCGCTTCGGAAATTCATACCTTTGACGTCCAATTCACGCAACTAAAAAGCAATATATCCATGGGAAAAGGATTTTTCGATGTCCCCGTAGCCATTAACGAACCTGTAAAAGTCTATGCTCCGGGTTCTCCGGAACGCGCCGCCGTTTCCGAAGCCTATACTGCAATGTATAACAGTACCATTGATGTTCCCTTGTACATCGACGGAAAAGATATAACCACCGGAGACACGGCGACCATGTCACCTCCACACGATCACCAACATGTTCTTGGTGTGTATCACAAAGCTGAGAAAAAGCACGTGGAACAGGCGATCGATGCAGCCCTGGAAGCCCGAAAGAAATGGGCACGCATGCCTTGGGAGCAGCGCGCTGGTATCTTTCTCAGAGCGGCCGAACTCATTGCAGGCCCCTACCGTGCAAAGATCAACGCCGCTACCATGTTGGCGCAGTCAAAAACCGTTCATCAGGCAGAAATTGATTCGGCTTGCGAGCTCATCGATTTCCTTCGATTCAACGTACAGTTCATGACCGAGATCTACTCGGAACAACCTGAATCTACTTCAGATGCATGGAACCGACTCGAATATCGTCCTCTGGAAGGGTTCATGTACGCCATTACACCGTTTAATTTTACTGCGATCGCAGGAAACCTTCCCTCGAGCGCAGCGCTGATGGGTAACGTTGCCATTTGGAAACCCAGTGATAGCCAGGTGTACTCTGCAAAGGTGATCATGGATGTTTTCAGAGAAGCAGGTGTACCTCCCGGAGTAATTAATATGGTGATGGGTGATCCGGTGATGATCACTGAGACCGTTTTGAATCACCCGGATTTCAGCGGATTACATTTTACCGGTTCCACCTTCGTTTTCAAAGAACTTTGGAAGAAGATCGGTGAGAATATTCACAGTTACAAAACCTATCCCCGGATCGTCGGAGAGACCGGTGGAAAGGACTTTATTGTAGCTCACAAGACATCCAATCCAAAACAGGTAGCAACTGCCATTGCAAGAGGAGCTTTCGAATTCCAGGGTCAGAAATGTAGTGCGGCCAGTCGCTGCTATATTTCCGAAAGTATTTGGGACGATGTTCGCACCCATCTGCAAGCCGACCTGGATTCCTTCACGATGGGATCTCCGGAGGATATGAGCAACTTCATCACTGCCGTGATCCACGAAGGTTCTTTCGACAAACTGGCCTCGTATATTGATCAGGCGAAGTCCGATGCAAACGCCGAAGTAATTATGGGTGGAGGATACGACAAGAGCAAAGGTTACTTTATCGAACCAACCGTCATATTAACTACGGACCCCAAATACACCACCATGTGTACTGAATTGTTTGGTCCTGTGGTAACGATCTATGTGTTCAAAGACGACGCCTGGGAAGAGACGCTTCACCTTGTGGATGGCACAAGTGAATACGCTTTAACCGGAGCTGTTTTCAGTGAAGACCGCTATGAGTTGGAAACGGCTGTTCGTATCCTGGAAGATGCTGCCGGAAACTTCTACATCAATGACAAACCGACCGGCGCCGTTGTGGGTCAGCAGCCATTTGGAGGCGCCCGCCTGAGCGGAACGAACGACAAGGCCGGAAGCAAACTGAATTTGTATCGTTGGGTATCACCGCGAATGGTGAAGGAGACTTTTGTTTCCCCCACCGATTACCGTTATCCGTTTCTCGGGTAATTGAAAGATTCAAGTATTGAAAAATTAAAAGATTAAAGATTGAAAGATTAGGGAGCCGATGGCTCCCTTTTTTGTTTTTAGGGGTTACTTCCGTCGAGTGAATACGACTGAAATTCACTTCTTTTTTCATGGAATACTTACTAAGGATCAGAGGTTTATAGATACCTACGAAGTCCGTCCGGATTTCTTTTGGTTTCCATGGGTAACAAATGGAAGCATTGCCGAACCAGCTAGTGTCATTAAAACCATAACCCATGAAAAAGATACTTGCAACATTTTCGCTTCTGCTACTTGCATTAGGACTGCAAGCCCAGGAGCTCCCACAGGTAATTCCACCCTCCCCTTCCGTATCAAGTCTGATGCACTTTGAAGAAGTTCCTGTAGACTACTATTCGGGGCAACCGAATATCCAATTTCCCATTTACAGCAAAAACGCCGGATCCAATCTTACCATTCCAGTAGTTTTGCGATACAATACGATGGGGCTCCGTGTAAGCGAACAATCAGGATGGACAGGAACCGGATGGGCCCTTGATGGAGAAATTATCATTTCCAGAAGCGTTCGCGGTATTCGCGATGAAGCGCAACGCAGTGACGTAAACCCGGCAGGCCGTACTGAAGTGGGCGTGTATCATAACGGCTTTTTCGATCTCGATTTTAGCCAACAGAACATCCTGGCAAACCTCTCCAATGCCACAGTTCAAAATTTCGTCTGGAATGCTTCCGGCAAGGGAAGCGGCGGTTCAGCCTTACCAAATGATGGTGCCTATGACAAAGAAATGGACTTATATCAACTGAGTCTTCTGGGAGTATCGGCCCGGTTTATTATCGCCAAAGAAACAAGTAATACCGGCGATTGCCTGAAAGTAAAAATGTTGAGTAATGATGGCAATCTGATCGTTGAACCCACTTACGATCCCATATCATACGCCATCTCGTCGTTCACCATAACCGACACCAATGGACTGGTATATACACTCGATGTTACCGAAACCAATACGACGGTTACCGGAACCGCTTCGGAGTTACAGAACTATACGATGTCCAACCTGTCTATTTCCGAGACAAGTCATGTATCCGCATGGAAAGTGAGTGAAATTAGAAACAGCAACAGTGAATTGCTGGCAACATACAACTATCATCCCACTGAGCCGGAAGTTTTCAACCTACCCGTTTCCTGGGTAAAAAATACCTTGAAGAATAGTCCAGGCCTGGCGACTACCTTTGGTGCCCTGGAAGATACCAACCACGGAAATACCCTGGACGACCCATTCGGATTAAGTGCCTATAACAACTCTATTGTAAGTCCACGAATTTCAATGAATCATACCTCGGTAACGGTATATTCACGAAAGCTCAGTTCAATAGCGTTCAGAGATCAATCACGTATCGAATTTGTATTGAGCTCCGGCAATCATCCGGAATACATCAACAGTGGGAAAAAACTGGATGAGATTGTAATTAAGGACACAAATGGCAGCATCTTTAAGCGCTTTGAATTTAATTACTGGAACAACTCCAATAACCGACTCTTCCTTTCTCAGGTCAAGGAATATTTTGAGACCTCTGCAGATGTCCACGAATATGATTTCGAATATACCGATAAGGAAAACCTTCCCGGAAAAACTAATTTTCCCGGCGAACACATTGGAGTGACCGATCTATGGGGCTACTACAAACCCGCAAATGCGCCCAACGCACCGGTGACCTACTACCTTCCTGAAAAAAGCGCCGACAAGGACGGAGTTCTTACCGGGTCTTTAAAGTCCATTTCATTTCCGACCGGCGGTAAAAAAGAATTCGAGTTTGAATCGAACACTATTGCTCATATGGGCTCACGTCCATTCACAGATCAGGAATTCAAGTTTTACAATCCGGATAACTGGGACCTGTCAGGGTCATCCAATGCCTTTGTTAGTTACAACAATACGAACATAGGATCTCCTTCCAATAGCACGAGTGCCATTTTCGAAATCACCGAAGCACAGGAAGGACATTTTATAGGAGATCTTGAGATAGGAACACATGATTTTGATACCGATGCCTATTTGGGTAATATAGCCATTAAACTAAACGAGGTTACCTCCACCGGAACCTTCATTCAGGAGGCAGATACCTTCACTTTCCTGGACAACAGAGTGACTCAGCTGGAACCAGGTTATTATCAGCTCGAGTATATCAACCTCAATCTCCCCAATGGAAATGAGCCTACTATAAAGGTTGTTGGGACTCTTTATTATAAGAAATTCAAACCTTTTATAGACCGACTTATCTATGGCGGAGGACTCCGAATTAAGAGCGTGACATTTAAAGATACCGACGGCAGTGAGGAACGAAAGTTCCAATACAAGTATGACGACACCTATCTTACGAGTGGAACTCGTCCAAGAGAAAAGAAAATTTCCACCGGAGCCATCGATGGTTTTCTTACCAACGTAAAAGAATATATTCTAACTAAGAGCCATCTGCTTGCGACACGTAGTGGTGGGATTGGAAATACTACCACCCTGACACATCATGGCTTTTCGGCCAATTATCTGGTTCAGGAATATCTAAATAGTGCCTACGTATCGATGACCAAAGGCAATTACGTGGGTTACCGTCGCGTGCGTATGCTGGAGGAAAATAATGGAGAAATTGTTTTTGAATATACCACACCGGCGGATTTTCCCACCTATGGAACGAACTACGGATGGCCGTTCTTACCTAAAAAGGATCAGTCGCATCAGCACGGCCTGCTAAAGAAGGAACGGGTGTACAACGAAGATGGATTCCTACTGAAAGAGACACAAAACGATTACGATATCGTAGAGTATGTTCAGGGAAAATGGTTGTATACCTACGATAAAAATTGCCAATGGACGGCACTGTACAATACCTACGACAACTACATTCAAAAGTCAATTGGGAGCGGGATTGCTCATCCCGGACTCATTGCCAGTGACTACGACAACTGCGCCTCCCATCATCCCGATTACCTGGATGCGCCGGTCTATTATCACTACAGGGACTTCTATTTCACGAGGACCTTGCTTTCCGATACCAGAATTAACGAATACTACTACGATGAGGACGGAAATCAATCGGTAAAAAAAGCAACACGAAGCCTGACCTATGAACCGCAAAACTATCAGGTAAGTGAAGAGGTTTCTACATTTAAAGAAAATGGAACAGATGTCGTATATAGTACCAGGTACTATTATCCGGTAGGCCCAAGCAACGGAAGCAATACGACCGCCATTCGAAATGCGCTAGTCGCCCAAAACAAGATCCATGAAGTTCTGGAGACCCATACGTATAAGAACGGACTTAAGTTATCGGAAACAAACACCATTTATGATATTTACAATGGTCTGGTACTACCTGCCCGTGCAGAGATGGCTAAGGGACAGGACAATCCGGAGACCCGGATCGAATTCCACAACTATGACGAACACGGCAACCCGTTGGAGGTAAGTAAGGCAGGAGGCACGCACATAAGTTATGTGTGGGGTTATGATAAAATGTATCCCGTTGCCAAAGTTGCGAACGCGACCTACTCGGATATTAGTTCCGTACTGGGCTCGAATTTTGATCTGGGGGGAAATGGACTGAGCGCCACCCAGCAAAACAACTTGAGAAACACCCTGGCGGATGCACAGGTAATTACCCTGGAGTACGATCCGATGATTGGTATGACAAGCGCTACCGATCCCAGGAATTATTCGATGACATACGAGTATGACAACTTCTACCGGCTATACCAGGTGCGTAACCAGGACAATCATATTCTAAGCAGGAACGAATATCTCTATGGAGCGCCTAACTACGTAAAAACAACCGCTTATCAGGTTGAAACCACCGACGGTGCTACTCACGCTACAACAAGCAACGCCCTTACTAACGACGACAAAATTGAAAGCATTACATATTTGGACGGACTGGGCAGAGCTATTCAGAATATTACCAGGCAGGGAGGTGGAAACAAGCAGGACATAATTGCTCCCATAGTCTATGATTCCTACGGAAGACAGGCGACCGAATACCTGCCGTACGCAGACCCTAACCAGGCATCCGGAACTTCTAACCTCAACTTTAGGGATCCGGCAACCTTGCTCACGGACCTCGAAAATTACTACTATAACAAATACGAACAGGATCGTATTGGTCCCAATAGTATCAATCCCTATTCCTACAAGGTTTTTGAGGCCTCTCCGTTAAACCGGATGATCGAACAAGCCGCACCGGGTAAATCCTGGTTCCTGGATATGAACAATGTGAGCACTCAAACACTAAGTGTTGATCTGCCCAACATAGTGGAAGATTTTTCCAGACCCTTGTACACCAATGACTTTGTACAAAACAGTATTACAAACAGTCCACTAGGGTCCATCAACATTGTAAACAACCAGTTGTCACTCACTTTTAACGGTGTATGGGCTCCCAGCAAATTGAATGTGGGTAATGTGGTCTTTCTAAGCACAAGTCCCGTATTGTTGGACGACATATACATTGGTCAACTTACCGATGGTAACGGGGCTCCCCTCCCCTTTACACTAGAGATCAAAAACGGCTATCTGCATATAGCATCGACCAATGCCGACCTGCTAACCACCAGTATTGATTTTTCGGTTAGCAACCAGAGCATTCCAACAACACAGACAGTTGATTTCAACAAACGGACATCGACCAACAATACCGCTCGGTTTGGATATCATCTGAATACGTATGGATTTGGCAGCACGACAGGCGATAACGTGATAAACTATCGGGTAGTATTTCTAACTGATAATACTGAGTCTCCTACACTCCAGTTCGATGGTTATTACCAGGCGGGAGAGCTATTTAAGTCTGTCACCAAAGATGAGAACTGGCAACCTACGGACGGGAAAGACCATACTACCGAAGAGTTTACTGATAGCCACGGACGCGTTATTTTAAAACGGACCTTCGATAACGGAGTAGGTCACGATACGCAATATGTATATGACGACTTTGGCAATCTCACCTATGTCCTGTCTCCCAAAGGAAGTGACAATCTCATTAAAAAAGAAGGCTTCAGAGACTTTATACAACGGGTTAATGTGCCCGAGCACTTCACCACCAAATCTGCCCGTGCAGATGGCGATGCCAGCATTGAGTTATTGGACATGGAACTCACAGTGGTCCTCAATGTGCGCTGGGACGACAAGACCGACCTCAACGGTATCTCTGTACCTATAGAACAACCGGTACCCGATATGTGGGTAGGGATTATCCAGGGTCATGATGTGTACTACGTGGTTTCAATCCAGGGTGGAAAACTGCTATTCTCCGGTTACGGCAATGTTACCGAAATCCATGAAATTTTTAGGATTACGGTTCCGTCGTATCTCGTATCACAGACAGTATTGGATAATTTGTGCTATCAATATCATTACGACAAGCGCAATCGTCTCATTGAAAAGAAAATTCCCGGTAAAGGGTGGGAAGACATAGTGTATGACAATCTGGACCGTCCTGCACTTACGCGGGACAGCAAACTAAAATCGCTGCAATACTGGTTATTCACAAAGTACGATGCTTTTGATCGGCCTGTGTACACCGGAACGTACAATTCCAGCACACATCGCCGGAATCTGCAAAACACGATGAATAGCCAGTCCAATTACAATGAAACCCGTACAGGTTCTTCCACGCAGTTAGACCCTTCAACAGCACTGTACTATACTAACAATGCTTTTCCGACCACCAATGTCGGAGAGTTACATACCATCAGTTACTACGACAGTTATGCTGCTGACATTACTTCGGAGTTTCCCGATCCCGGAACGGTGTACGGGGTCTCTACAACCGGCAATATCAAGACCCTGTCAACCGGTAGCAAAGTGCGGGTGCTGGATACGAACACCTGGATTACTTCCGGAACATACTATGACGCAAAGGCACAGCCTATGTATCTGGGATCCAAAAATGTCTTTCTGAATTCCGAAGAAATACTGGAATCAAAATTAGACTTCCTGGGGAAACCTCTGGAAACACGCAGCCTACACACCAGGGATGGCAATTTGATCACCATTGATGATCTGTTTACCTATGATCATACCGGTCGATTATTGACCCATCGGCAAAAGGCAGGGAATAACAACTTCGAACTCATTCTTAGCAACACCTATGATGAGATTGGACAACTGGAACGCAAGGACGTTGGTAATCTGGAAACCACTCCATTGCAAAATATAGATTACACCTACAATATCCGTGGATGGTTAACACAGATCAATGATCTTGGCAATCTTGGTAATGATCTGTTCAGTTTTGGAATTGGCTATGACGGGGAAGTCCCCGGCAGTAACTGGCAAAGTGCTACCAAGTTGTTTAATGGAAATATTTCTAAAACCGCATGGAGAACCGCAAATGATAGCAAATGGAGGGAGTATCATTATGAGTACGATGCCCTTAATCGTATTAACGAAGCGAACTATTATTCGCAAGGCGAGGGAGGGCGCTACCGGGTGAGTGATATTACCTATGATAAGAACGGGAACATTCTGAGTCTGGATCGCAAGGGACTAATTGAACAAACCAGTGCCTTTGCAATGATCGATGATCTTACCTATCAGTATCAGTCTAATAGCAATAGGCTAAGGAGCGTTGC
>CAZTLE010000154.1:0-10262 GCA_964614415.1 uncultured Aureitalea sp.
TATGACATTAGTTTTTGTGGTCAACGGAATTAGCGGGAGCGGGGGTCTTGAACGTGTCCTCTCCATACGCACCCGCTATCTCATAGATGTGTTTGGATACCACGTTCATATTGTGGTCTTATACGAACACACCGTTACCCCGTTCTACAACTTCCATGAGGGTATAAACTTCCATTTCTTCGACGACCTTGCCCTGGAAACAGGTTTTCGCGGGATGTTGCGAAGACGTACACCGGTTCAGGAGCTGTTAAGGCAAATATCCCCTGACATAACAACTATTTGCGATGACGGATTGAAGGGACTTTTCCTGCCCAGATTGTATGGGAAGCATGGGGCCACGGTATATGAGAGGCACGCCTCAAAAAGCATGTTTTCCACTGCCGGTGCAAAAAGTCTGAAGTACAAAGTGTTTGACAAGGTTTCCAATGTGGGAGCCAGGCACTTCGATGCCGTAGTGGTACTTACCACCGGCAACGCTGTCGAATGGGAAGGGGACAATGTGCATGTGATTCCGAATCCGCTGGCAGAAACCTCTCAGGAACTGGCAGAGTTGGATCAAAAAAATGTCATTGCGATCGGAAATCACGGGTACAATAAGGGGCACGACCGCCTGCTTCATATTTGGAAAGCAGTATCTGCCCGAGAACCCGATTGGACACTTCATATCTACGGAAAGGCGGTCGACGATCGATTAATTGACCTTTGCGAACAATTGGAAATCAGTGATTCGGTAGCGTTCCACGAACCGGTTAGAGCAATTGAGGAGGCCTATTTGAAGTCTTCTGTTTGTGCTATGACCTCTCGGTCGGAGGGATTCGGAATGGTGCTCATCGAAGCGATGTCTCACGGGATACCGTGTATCGCTTATGATTGCCCGGTAGGTCCCCGGGATATCATAGAAGACGGACATAATGGATTCCTTATCCCCGATGGAGAAAGTAATTTATTTGAAGAGCGTCTGTTGCTTCTGATGCAAGACGGCGATTGCCGACGAGAGTTAGGGGAAGTCGCTCTGAAAAGTGCAAAGCAATACGGATTGGATGTCATCGGGCCACGATGGCACGACCTGTATACAACCTTAAAAACACGTAAGTAGAGTGAGAATAGTGTTCTATACGGATCAACTACACACGCACGGTGGCATTGAAAAAGTGCTTTCACTGAAGCTTAACTATTTTGGTTCCAATTCGGATTATGAAGTTATCCTCCTGACGACACAACAAGACGGAAAGCCATTTTGTTATGATGTTCCGGAGTCAATACAACATATTGATCTCGGAATTAAGTACAATAGAGCCAGAAGCTATTTCTCTCCCGGAAATCTGCTAAAAACGATGGTTCATTCGCGTTCCCTGCGAAAGACCCTGCGCCGGATATTGCCCGATGTTGTTATTGTATGCAACTACGACCCCGGCTTTTATGTGATTCCCTCTATGCGTGGGTTCCGCTCCGTCAAAGAATTTCACAGTTCCCAATTTTGGAGGACCCAATCCCATAATGTGAAAGGGTTGAAGCGATTGGTATATAAAAGGCAGTTGAAGGCCGAAAAGAAATACGATGCGTTGGTTGTTCTTCACAAGGAAGAGGCCGGCTTCTTTTCATCGGGGAAGACATGGGTAATTCCAAACCCTGTGGAACTAACTCCAAACTACACAGCTGAACTTACCAATAAGAAAGTCCTTTTTGTGGGTAGGTTGGCGCCCGTCAAGGGATTAGACCGTATGATACGTGTATGGGAATCGGTGTGCAAATCGCATCCTGATTGGGAATTGCACTTGTTTGGAGATGATTTTTCAGGTACCCGTACGAAGCTTGAAACGCAGATAACGGCTTCCAAAACACAGGGAACTGTTCGGTTTATGGGTAGTGTTACGAATATCCGGCAGGTGATGAGTGAGTATTCTATGCTTTTGATGACTTCACTTTCCGAGTGCTTTCCCATGGTCATACTGGAGGCGTTTTCAGTAGGCCTTCCCGTGGTCGCTTTTGATGTGCCTACGGGACCCAGAAATATCATAACACATGGGAAAAACGGGATGCTCGTTCCGGACGGTGATGCAGAAACCATGGCCGGGGAAGTGGAAGCACTTATCAGAAATACTGAAAAGCGGAGTATATTGGGTGCTAATGCGAAGGCAGATAGCAGTCAATACGCTCTTAATACGATAATGAAAGCATGGGAAGAAATGTTGGAAACCTTGCTGGAGAACGATAAATAACCTGTATGCTGGATTTTATTCCATTAGATCAATACACCCCTCTGTTCTATTACGCTTTGCTGGCGTTAACGGCGGGGATTTTTCTCCATTCGTACCTCACGAACATGGAGTCACCGGGTAGTATCAAGATTATACGAAACACAGCTCTTTTCTTGTTCTTGGGAACAATATTCTACATGGGATTGCGCCCGGTTAGTGGTCAGTACTTCGGAGATATGGCTATATATGCTAAGCGATTCAACAGATACCAGCAAGGCTTCACCATAATCGCAACAAAAGACGTTGCCTTTCAACTTTTCATCAAAGTAATGGCACTGAGCAGTAACATGCACATATTCTTCCTAACATGTGCAGCCTTGTATATTGTCCCCTTGTATAAAGCTTCGAAGAACTTTTTTAGCAGTTATTGGGGGTATGGATTTATCATACTTCTTGCCTCTATGTCCTTTTGGCCGTACGGTACGAATGGAATTCGCAATGGGATAGCTACTTCCTTTTTTATTCTGGCACTGGCTTATCAAAACAAGCATTTCTTTTTTGTGCTATTGCTTGTCCTGTCATGTGCTTTTCACAAGAGTATGTTGCTACCCACTCTGGCACTGACCCTCACATTTCTGCATAATAACCCGAAGAGCTATTTTGTGGCCTGGTTCCTGGCTATTCCGTTGTCTTTGGCTTTTGAGGGTTTTTGGGAGTCCTTCTTCGGAAGTTTTGGGTTCGATGAGCGCTTTTCATACTTTACAGACGATACGTACGCCGATCAGTTCAGCCGAATAGGTTTCCGCTGGGACTTCCTTTTGTACAGTGCCACCGGAGTTTTTGCCGCCTGGTATTTCATCTATAAAAAGAAATATACCGATGCCTTTTATTACCGACTTGTAAATATCTTTTTATTGTCCAATGCTTTCTGGGTGCTTGTTATTCGCTCCAGTTTTTCAAATCGTTTTGCCTACCTGTCCTGGTTTATGCTGGGTCTGGTGATTATATATCCTTTGTTAAAAAACAGACTTTTTGAACGACAACATCGTGTGATTGGAAATATTCTGATCATTTATTTTCTCTTTAGTTTTGCGTTGAACGTTGTCCTTTCCTAATCGATGATTACGATTTTCACCCCCACATATAACCGCGCTTACATTTTACCTCAGCTTTACAATAGTCTGCTCCGTCAATCCAACACCAAATTTATATGGATGGTTATTGATGATGGCTCAACCGATGATACGGGCGTTCTTATCGAAAAATGGAAATCGGAAAGGAAGATCGCTATTGAATACGTTCGAAAGGAGAATGGAGGCATGCATACAGCCCATAACAAGGCATTTGACCTGGTAACCACGGATTGCTGCGTTTGCATTGATTCCGATGATTATCTTCCCGACACAGGTGTGGCCGATATGCTCGAAGCCTGGGACGAGATCAAAGACGAAGCAACGCTTGCGGGTGTTATCGGACTGGACGCAAATAAAGAAGGTGAAGTTATAGGCTCCCGTTTTCCGGATGGACTTACACGAAGTACACTGAACGCATTGCAGCGCAAACACAAGGTTACCGGAGACAAAAAGCTGGTTATGCGGACATTGGTAGTTCAGGAGTTTGACAGATATCCTGAGTATTCCGAAGAACGTCTGGTTCCTCTGGGGACATTGTATCTTAAGATTGATCAGAAATATCAGTGGTCCATTGTCAACAAGGTTTTTTGTATCGTAGAGTATTTACAGGACGGCTCCACACGAAATATCTTAAATCAGTATCGCAGGAATCCAAAAGGATTTGCGTACGAACGACAACTACGGATTGCATTGGAACCTTCCATAGGGAGAAAATTTAGAAATTATATTCATCTTGTTTCTTCGGCTTTCTTTGCCGGGGATCTGAGATTACTGACCTCGGCTAAATACAAGTATCTCATGCCTTTGGCGTTCGTTCCCGGTTTGCTGTTTCATTGGTATGTGCTAGGTAAAACGAAACGTTCGTAAATGCGAATACTCCACGTCATAAATAGTTTGGAAATGGGAGGGGCCGAAAAATTGGTTCTTCACTCGGTACCGAGATACAATGCGGCCGGTATTTCCGCGGAGGTTTTACTGCTTAAGCGAACCAACTCCACATTATACACGGCGTTAAAAGAATCAGGATGCAGGATCTTCGATCTGGGAACCAGCTCGGTGTACAATCCGATGCACATATTCAGATTGAAAAAGTTTCTGAAACAGTACGATCTGGTGCACGTCCACTTGTTCCCGGGGCTCTATTGGGCAGCTATGGCAAAATACCTCGTTTCGGGATCGCCCGGGTTGATTTATACGGAACATAACACCACCAATCGACGACGGGATCACTTTCTGCTCAAAAGATTGGATCGCTGGGTGTATAAAAGATTCGACAAGCTGGTTACCATTTCCGATGATGTTGACAGGCAATTAAAGGCGCACCTGAAAGGACGCAGTGATTCAGATTTTATTCGGATCCCAAACGGTATCGACCTGAATGAGATCGATAAGGCGACACCCTACGATCGCAATGAATTCAGCAAAGATGTCACGGAAAGATTGCTTCTTCAAGTGGCAAGTTTTACGGAACAGAAAGATCAGGAAACACTTATCAAAGCCGTAGCTCAATGTGAGACTCCGGTTCGATTATTACTGGTGGGAGTAGGAGAGAAGGTGGAAGCATGTAAGAATCTCGCAAGTGAACTTGGGATATTGGACAGGGTCGAATTTCTGAGGGTACGAGATGACGTTCCCCGATTATTGAAGACCGTGGATGCGGTAGTGCTTTCCACACATTTCGAGGGTCTTTCGTTGTCCTGTCTCGAAGGGATGGCGAGCGGAAAGCCGTTTATTGCTTCTGCTGCTCCGGGATTGTCAACTATTGTTGAAGGACATGGTCTTTTGTTTCCCATAGGAGATGCAACGACACTCGCACGTCTTTTAGATCGTGTTTTAACCGATGAAGAGCTCGCCCGGGAAACAGCTGATAATTGCAAGGCAAGAGCCGAAGAGTTTAGCATCGAGAATACCGTGGACGCCCATTTAAAACTGTACAAAAGCATATGCAAAGACTAAAGCTGGTTCGTATTACTACGGTTCCCGTTTCCCTCGAGAAGTTGCTTGAGGGGCAGTTGCGTTTTATGTCTCAGTACTACGAGGTATGTGCAATCAGCTCCGAACAGGAGCGGCTGAGAGACTACGGAGAAAAGGAGGGGGTAATGACCCATTACGTCCCGCTTACCCGAAAAATCACACCTTTACGGGATCTTGCCGCGGTTTGGAAGTTGTATCGTTTCTGTAGAACGTATAAACCGGCCATAGTTCATTCCCATACGCCCAAGGCGGGGATTGTCGGGATGCTGGCGGCCCGACTGGCAGGAGTTCCTTTGCGTATGCACACGGTCGCAGGCCTTCCGCTTATGGAGGCTTCAGGCCTGAAGAAGCGAATACTACTTGCCGTTGAAAAGCTTACCTACCGATGTGCTCACAAGGTCTATCCCAATTCTCTCGGGTTGAAGGATTATATACTTTCAGAAGGACTGACAACCACAGACAAGCTTAGTGTGCTTGGAGAGGGTAGTTCCAATGGAATTGACACCGATTATTTCGATCCGAAAAATTATTCCGAAGAACACAGTTCGAGCACCCGGAAGCAGCTTGGCATACCCGAATCCGATTTCGTATTTGTTTTCGTAGGCCGTATGGTGAAAGACAAAGGAATTAATGAACTTGTTGCCGCATTTCAGCAATTGTATCAGGAAAATAAAGCGATCAGTCTGCTACTTGTAGGGCCATTTGAACCGGAATTGGATCCTGTATCGACTGAGACCGGGGAAGCAATTCAAAGCCATCCGAAGATAGTTACCACCGGATATCAAACGGACATTCGCTCATTTCTTTCGAGTAGTGATGTGTTGGTCTTTCCAAGCTATCGTGAAGGTTTTCCAAACGTTGTTATGCAAGCCGGCGCCATGGGTTTACCGAGTATTGTGACCGATATTAATGGCTGTAACGAGATTATAACCCATGGAGTGAATGGTCTGATCATTCCTCCGAAGAATGCTTCGGTGCTGCGCGATACGATGTTGGAAATAGTTGAAAACCCGGAGCTTAGGCGGTCACTTGCGGGAGAAAGCCGCCAAAGGATTGTAGCTCGATACGACAGGAAGCGAATGTGGGAACTGATTTTAGAAGAATACAGAAAAGTCCAATCCGGGCTTTAATATCTTTGCCGTATGTACAGGAATTTCATCAAGGTTTTGGGAGATTATGTCATTGCGATCGTCCTGCTCGTCCTGCTTTCACCAATATTTATAACAATCACTATAATTTTAATAGTGGCCAATGGTGGTAGTCCGTTCTTCCTGCAAAGGCGGCCCGGGAAAGGTGAGAAAATATTTACCATCATTAAATTCAGGACCATGAATAACGCCAGGGATAAGGATGGGCAATTACTTCCGGACAAAGATCGGCTAACTTCTGTTGGCCGGTTCGTACGTTCTACTTCCCTGGATGAGATCCCCCAATTACTGAATGTGGTGACAGGAGCAATGAGTATCGTAGGACCGAGACCGTTATTGCCCGAATACCTGCCGTTGTACAACGATTTTCAGAAACAGAGACATCTTGTCAAACCGGGAATTACAGGTTGGGCGCAGGACAATGGACGGAATGCACTTAGTTGGGAAGAAAAATTTGAATTGGACATTGACTATGTCAAAAAAGTTAGCTTTGCACTAGATTGCCGAATATTGGCCAAAACCATTGTAAAAGTATTTAAGCGAAGCGATATCAATAATGCCGCTGCGGCGACCATGGAGCCATTTAAAGGTTCGGAGAAAACATGAAAAAAATATCACTATACGGGGCCGGAGGTCATTGTTATGCTGCTGTAGAACTTATTCGTTCTCTGGGCAGCTATGACCCCGAAGTTATTTATGATGACAACCCGAATGCCACAAGTATACTCGGAGTTCCCGTGCAACCTACACCCTCCGAACCTCGGGCAGGGGATTGGTGTATTTCTATTGGAAACAACGAGCATCGCGCCCAGGCTGGAAAACGTGTTATCGGCGACTTTCCACACTTTGTGCATAACAGCGCGGTAGTATATCCTTCTGTTAAAATTGGTAAGGGAACACTTGTTCACCCCAACGCAGTTCTTGACGCCGACTGCTCTGTTGGATCACTTTGCATTGTAAACAACAATGCCACCATATCACATAATTGCAGGATAGATGATTACTGTCATGTGGCGATTCAAGCTGCTCTGGCAGGAGGGGTCACGGTGGGAGAAGGAGCGCTTCTGGGTGCCGGATGTGTAGTTCTCCCGAACATCAAAATTGGTAAATGGGCTACTGTCGCCGCAGGAGCGGTTGTGACCAGGGACGTACCGGATTATGCCGTGGTCGCAGGCACTCCGGCACAGATCATAAAGTACCGGACTCATGAATAAACGCATTTATCTTTCCTCGCCGCACATGGGGACTTCCGAACAACACTACGTGCAGGAGGCCTTCGATACCAATTGGATTGCCCCCCTTGGAGCGAATGTGGATGCATTTGAGCAATCCATCTCTGACTTTTTGGGAGAGGGAAACCATGTAGCAGCGCTTAGCTCCGGAACCGGGGCATTACATCTTGGTTTGGTGCTTCTTGGAGTTGGGCCCGGAGATGAGGTAATCTGTCAGAGTATGACGTTCTCGGCTTCCGCAAATCCAATAACGTACCTGGGGGCGAGTCCCGTATTTATAGATAGTGAACCAAACACATGGAATCTGGATCCTGAAGTGCTGGAATCGGCTATTCTGGATCGTATTTCAAGGGGAAAGAAACCCAAAGCGATAATAGCCGTGCATCTCTATGGAATGCCCTTCGACGTTGACGGCGTGCTGGACGTTGCCGGAAAATACGGGATCCCTGTACTTGAGGATGCTGCAGAGTCTTTGGGAAGCACCTATAAAGGAAGGAACTGTGGTACGTTTGGAGATGTTTCAATATTGTCATTCAACGGAAATAAGATCATCACTACGTCAGGGGGAGGCGCATTGGTTTCCCGGTCGAAGGAGCTTCGGGACAAGGCGGTATTTCTATCCACTCAGGCGCGCGAGAATGCCCCACACTACGAGCACAAGGAGATAGGATATAACTATCGCATGAGCAATGTGCTGGCCGGTATTGGAAGAGGACAAATGGAGGTATTGGAAGACCGTGTAAATGCCAGGCGTGCTAATCAGCGTTTCTACAAAGAGTTTTTTAGAGATACTGAAGATATAACCGTATTTGAAGAGCCTGGGCCTGATTATTACTCAAATCATTGGCTCACTTGTATACTATTTCGGGAAAATTCACGTTACACACCCCTGGACCTACGTACGGAACTGGAAAAGGTCAATATCGAATCCAGGCCCCTATGGAAGCCCATGCACTTGCAGCCCGTTTATAATGATGCCCCATTTTACGGTGCTGATGTTGCCAAAAACCTCTTTATGAGAGGATTGTGTTTGCCTTCGGGTTCTAACCTCACGCCGGAAGATTTAGGACGCATTGGTGAAACTTTAGCTCAATTCACCTAGATAATTGAGTATATTTGTAACATAACCTACTTTAAGTGAAGAAATTTTTACGCATTCTTCAAAGCCTCTACAGAGGGGATAACAAATTGAAATTGCTCGACCAACGGTACCTCCCCAGATGGATCGTTGTGGCACTTGATATTTTACTTTGTTCCGCGTCCCTGCTACTGGTTTACTTCATTCTCAGTGCGGGTCCTCTTACTTTTTACAATGTGCTGCCTGTCCTTGCGCAAGGTGGTATTGTTCTGGGAGTTAACGTATTATACTTCTTCGTTTTTAAGACCTACTCCGGTATAATCAGGCATTCTACGTTTATTGATATTCTTAAACTGGCGTTGTCCTCGTTCTTCACGTTCCTGACCATTGCAGCTTTTGAGCTCGTGTATGCCAACATCTACGACGGACGCGTATTTTTGACGACCTCGGTTTTACTATACAATTTGTTGTCTTTCACCATCATGCTGCTTTTCAGGATGGCTGTGAAGGAGAGTTATCAATTCCTCAAGTTGTCTTCCTCGGGGGAAAGTAAGAAGAATGTCGCCATTATCGGTGTAGACGACCATACGGTTTCAGTGGGTAAGGCATTTACGACAGAATCGAGCCTTCCTTTTAATTTGGTGGGTTTCATCACCAAGAGCTTTGAATCAAGTCGTTACAAGATACTTGGAAAGCCGGTAATCCCTGTAAAAAAGTCATTGTCGGATACATTGGCTTCACTGGATATTGACGGCGTGGTGATCGTTAGCGAGTTCCTTTCCGGGAAGGTTCGAAATAAGATCGTGGAAGATTGCCTCAAGAATGGTATAGAAGTGTTCAACGTACCCAACCTGGAAAACTGGAACCGAAAAGAGGACATTCAGAATCAAATCAAACCCATTCAGATCGAAGACTTACTGGAGCGGGATACGATCGATATTGACAACGAACTCATCAAATCCCACCTCGAAGGCAAGACTGTACTGGTTACAGGTGGTGCCGGCTCTATTGGTAGTGAGATAGTGCGGCAGTTGGCCGAGTTTGATCCGAAACTCGTCGTGATATTAGATCAGGCAGAATCTGCATTGCACGAACTCGAGATCTTTCTTCAAAAGAATTATCCCCGGCTTAACTTCATTACGGAACTGGCCGATATCAGTAATATGTATCGACTTGAGTTGCTCTTTACCAAATACAAGTTTCAGATAATATACCACGCGGCTGCCTATAAGCATGTACCGTTGATAGAGCGGAATCCGCATGAGGCAATTTATGTCAATGTTCTTGGGACTGTAAACCTCTCCATACTGGCGATTAACTTCGATATAGACCGTTTTGTTATGATTTCTACGGACAAGGCGGTTAATCCGACCAATGTAATGGGTGCCTCGAAAAGGGTTGCCGAGATGTACGTTCAATCCCTTCAGAACCAGAAAGGCGTTTATACCAAATTCATTACCACGCGTTTTGGCAATGTTTTGGGTTCAAGCGGCTCGGTC
>CAZTLE010000155.1:0-9988 GCA_964614415.1 uncultured Aureitalea sp.
CAGAATGATGAGCTTGAGTCAAATAGCGCGTATAGATGAACATCTCATTCCGATCCTTGAAGAAGTTTCGGACCCTGAAATTCCCGTGCTTACCGTGCTCGATCTCGGGGTGATACGTGAAGCCGTCGAGAAGGATGGGGTGGTATATATAAAGTTAACCCCCACCTACTCAGGTTGCCCTGCCATGGATGTGATGGCCCAGGATTTGACACAGGCCTTCGATAAGCATGGTAAGAAAACCGATATAGAGTTGATTCTGTCTCCGGCCTGGAGTACGGATTGGATCAGTGAGGCCGGCCGAAATAAAATGGAAGCGTATGGCATTGCTCCACCCCTGGAGGCGAGCGCCGACAAAGCTGTACTGTTGGAAGGAGAGCGATTGGTGAAGTGTACGAACTGTGGCAGCACAAATACAAAAATGATAAGTCAGTTTGGTTCTACTGCCTGTAAAGCACTTTTTCAGTGTCAGGATTGTCAGGAACCTTTTGATTACTTTAAATGTCTGAAATAAAGAGAAGAGAGAAAAGAATCAAGATAAAAGAGATATAAAGCGTTAAGGTTTTATACCTGATTTGTGTTGGATTATGGAGTGATCAAATACTGAAAAAAATGACCTTGGAAAAGTTGGCGTACAAATTTGAAGTGAGAATTCGTGAGAAGCTTCCGCCTGTTCGAATTCCGCATTGCGGAAAAGTTCGGAAGGTTTAGAATTCGAACAAGAAATTTAGGTAACTTTTACACAGTCTTGATCTTTTGGTTCGTTTTGTATCAAGACAAAATGAACAGAAATTATAAGGTATGAGCGAACATTCAATTGAGACTCTAATTGAAAATGGAGTCTGTTGGCTTCGGCTGAATCGCCCGGAAGTCTTTAATAGTTTTAACCGTGAAATGGCACTGCGATTGCAGGACCAGTTGGACGGAGCTTCGGCCGATGACAGCGTAAGGGCCATTGTGATTACTGGAAACGGAAAAGCATTTTGTGCCGGTCAGGATCTGAAAGAAGTTACTACGCCCGACCTGAATCCCGGCTTCAAAAAAATACTCGAAGAGCATTATAATCCTATCGTAAAGCGAATTCGAACCATCGAAAAACCCATCATTGCGGCTGTAAATGGTGTGGCTGCAGGAGCAGGAGCGAATATTGCCCTGGCGTGTGATGTGGTGGTTGCTTCGGAAGCGGCAAGTTTTATACAGGCATTCAGTAAAATAGGATTGGTACCAGATAGTGGCGGAACCTTCTTTTTGCCAAGGCTTATTGGTTTTCAAAAAGCTTCGGCTTTGGCCATGCTGGGTGATAAAGTGAGCGCTGCCGATGCTGAAGCCATGGGAATGGTGTACAAGGTCTTTGCAGTTGATGACTTTGCTACAGCAGTTGAAAAATTGGCCGTAACCCTGGCTCAAATGCCTACGCAAGCCCTTGGATATACCAAACGAATGTTGAATGCTTCGCTTACCAATGATTTGAATGCGCAATTGGATTTGGAATCGGAGCTGCAGATAGCCTCGGCCCAAAGTGAAGACTATGCAGAAGGTGTGCAGGCATTTATCGAAAAAAGAAAACCAAACTTCAAGGGAAGATAATCTATGATCAACAACGTCGGAATTATAGGTTCGGGAACTATGGGCAGCGGTATTGCACAGGTGGCTGCTACATCGGGATGTACGGTCAAACTATACGATACCAATGAAGCAGCGTTGGAAAAGGCACGCAGTGGTTTGGAGCGTATCTTATCCCGGCTCATTGAAAAAGGCCGAATTGATGATGATGAGAAAACCCGGATTCAGTCGAACATTACCTATGTAGACTCACTGAAAGAACTTGGTGATTCGGACCTTGTGATTGAAGCCATTATGGAAAACCTCGACATCAAGAAACAGGTATTTCAGGAATTGGAAGGATATGTTGCAGAAAAGGCCATCATAGCTTCCAACACCTCGTCACTCTCCATAGCTTCTATAGCAGCATCCCTTGATAAACCCGAGCGCTGTATAGGAATTCATTTCTTTAACCCGGCACCACTGATGCGTCTTGTGGAGGTGATACCGGCAGTTCAGACCAGCGAAGCAACTCTAAACATTTCCGTAGAAACGATTTCCAATTGGGGAAAGACGGTGGCTATCGCAAAAGACACTCCCGGGTTTATTGTGAACCGGGTGGCCAGGCCCTTCTATGGTGAAGCCTTGCGAATTTATGAAGAAGGAGCAGCCGATTTCGCTACCATTGACAACTCCATGAAAACAGTGGGTGGTTTCCGTATGGGCCCTTTTGAGCTCATGGACTTTATTGGGAACGATGTGAACTATATTGTCACTGAAACGGTATTTGAGGCCTTTTACTATGACCCCAGATATAAGCCCTCATTCACGCAGAAAAGACTCAGCGAAGCTGGCTATTTAGGCAGAAAAACAGGAAAAGGCTATTACAATTATAAAGACGGTAAGGTCATCCCGAGCGCAGTCGAGGGATCTCATAGTACCATCTCAGATCAACAGATTTTCGAGCGTATCCTGGTGATGCTTATCAATGAGGCAGCAGATGCCTTGTTCCTGAATATAGCTTCTGCCGAGGATATCGATAATGCGATGACCAAAGGTGTGAATTACCCGAAAGGACTTCTGGCGTGGGCCGATGAAAAAGGAATTGATTGGTGCGTTGAAAAAATGGACGCGCTGTATGATGTCTATCGTGAGGATCGTTACAGATGTTCTCCGTTGCTACGGAAGATGAAAGAAGAAAACAGTAAGTTCTTCGGATGATTGCAGGACCCGACATACCTCATAAAATGCTCTCCCAGGACGCCTTCAGTCAGTGGCTGGGTATTGAGATTTTGGAGAGTGAAGTAGGTAGATGCAAGGTAGCCCTGACCGTCCGGCCTGAAATGCTGAACAGTATGGACAAGGCCCATGGAGGTATAAGCTATTCCCTGGCGGATACAGCCTTCGGATTTGCGGCAAACAGCCATGGGAAGTATGCAGTGTCTATTGAGACTTCGGTGAATCACATTGCAGCCCTGGAAGCGGGGGATTATTTGACTGCCGAAGCAGTGATAGACGTGGTAAAGAACAAATTGGGCTTCAACGTGGTTGAGGTCAAACGAGGTGATGAGATCGTAGCACTGTTTAAAGGTGTTGTGTATCGTACCACTAAAGACTGGACTTTATAATTTGAAAATTTCACGATGTCTTAATTGAGAATCTTTGGTTTTGACTTTTACATTTTAAATCTAAAATTCTGAATTTGAAAGAAGCATATATAATTGATGGGATTCGAACTCCCATTGGAAATTACAAAGGAACGCTGAGCACCGTGCGAACGGATGACCTGGGAGCTTTAGTAATCGAAGAGTTGGTAAAGCGAAATCCTGGAATTCCGAAGGACGCCTATGATGATGTGATCATGGGATGTGCTAATCAGGCCGGAGAGGATAATCGCAACGTAGCGCGCATGGCGCTGCTGCTGGCAGGACTGCCATTCACCGTGCCCGGTGAAACAGTCAACAGACTGTGCAGCAGCGGACTTTCAGCCATTATCCATGCCAATAGGGCCATTAAAGCCGGTGACGGAGACCTGTTCATTTCCGGAGGAGTGGAAAATATGACCCGTGGCCCCTACGTGATTGCTAAACCCTCGAGCGCTTTCGGTAATGATTCCAAAATGTACGATTCAAGTTTCGGATGGCGTTTCGTGAATCAAAAGATGCACGATCTGTACGGAACCGACGGCATGGGGAATACTGCCGAAAACCTGGTTGAGAAATACAATATTTCCAGGGAGGACCAGGATGCCTTTGCGTATTGGAGTCAGATGAAGGCGGCCAGTTCCCGTGAGAACGGACGTCTGGCAAAGGAAATTGTTTCGGTGGAGATTCCGCAGCGAAAGAAAGATCCGATTGTATTTAGTCAGGATGAGTTCATTAAACCGGGTACTACTAAGGAGATCCTGGCCAAACTGCGCCCAGCCTTCAAAAAAGATGGAAGTGTAACAGCGGGTAACAGTTCCGGACTCAACGACGGAGCTGCTGCAACACTAATTGCTTCCGAAGATGCCGTTCAGAAATATGGTCTCAATCCCTTGGCGAGAATCGTCAGTTCCGCGGT
The DNA here is from genome assembly GCA_964614415.1 of uncultured Aureitalea sp. GTDB lineage: Bacteria > Bacteroidota > Bacteroidia > Flavobacteriales > Flavobacteriaceae > CAZTLE01. Next base: position 4,102 of record CAZTLE010000155.1, read on the forward strand.
CGTTGGTGTAGAGCCCAGAATCATGGGAATTGGTCCTGTTGAGGCGAGTAACAAAGCACTAGCCAAGGCTGGCTTGACCATGGATGATATCGATGTGATCGAATTGAACGAGGCCTTTGCATCACAAGCACTGGCGTGTATACGTGAATGGGGGTTGGCCGATGATGACCCTCGCATTAATCCAAACGGAGGTTCCATAGCTATTGGTCATCCGCTGGGAGTTACCGGAGCCCGAATAGCCTATTCAGCAGCTTTGGAGCTCAAAGAAACGGGCAAAAAATATGCGCTTATCACCATGTGCGTGGGAGTAGGACAGGGATATGCCGCTGTAATTGAGAATGTGACTTAGTCACTCTGAGCGCAGTCGAAGAGTACAAAAGACAAAAAGGAAATAACTGAAGGAATAGTTTGCAAATATGAAGATTGTTGTAATAGGAGGAAATGGAACCATAGGCAGGAAAGTGGCCGCCCGACTTTCGGAAAAGCATGATGTGCTTATTGCCGGAAGAAGTTCGGGAGATGTGACGGTAGATATTGCCGATTCAGCTTCGATAGAGAAGATGTTTGCTCAAATCGGGAAGGTGGATGCTATCGTAAACGTGGCCGGAGAAGCCAAGTGGGATAAATTCAGCAACCTTTCCGAAGAAGATTTCTACATAGGGATCAGAAGTAAACTCATGGGGCAGGTGAATCTGGTTCGTTTAGGACTTAATCATTTGAACTCCGGTGGTTCGATCACCCTTACAACGGGAATCCTGGCCGATGATCCCGTAGATATGACCACCAGCGCAGCCATGGTGAATGGAGGAATACACAGCTTTGTCAAGGCAGTTGCCCTTGAAACCGAAAACGGAATTCGGATAAATGCGGTCTCTGCCGGATTGGTGGAAGATGCCTATGAGAAGTATAAGGACTACTTCCCTGGCTACGATCCGGTACCCATGACAAAGGTCGTTAATGGGTATGTGAAAAGTGTAGAAGGGAAAATAAATGGGCAGATTGTTCGGGTTGATCCCTGATGAATGATGAATTTAGAAGGGAGAAGAGAGAAGAGAAAAGAGAAAAGAGAAAAGAGAGAAAGGAGAAGAAAGTTAGGAAGGTTTTCGAAATATATTCAGCGCAAAGCGCTGATCCCTTTTCTTCAGAATAGATGAAGCGAGGCTCCGAAATCCAGGAATCCGATAAAATCGGATGACGCGGAGCTCGCAAATCGGTTTTGCGAAGCAAAAATTCCTAAGAAAAGGTGTCCTTTTTTGATTCATTTTTTGGACAAGCAAAAAATGAATAAGATTGAAAAAGATATTTATATGCAAAAAACACAACACTACATAACCGGTCAATGGCTGGATGGAAAAGGAGATGGGACGCCGGTCCTGGATTCGGTAACCGGAGAGCATTTTACCAGTGTAACGGTGGAAGGGCTCGATATTCCTGAAGTACTGCAATACGGACGTGACAAGGGTGAAACCCTTCGGAATATGACCTTTCAGCAGCGCGGACTAATGCTGAAAAAATTAGCCCTTTATCTCACGAAAAGAAAAGAGCAATTTTACGAGCTGAGCTATCGCACAGGTGCCACGAGAATCGACAGTTGGATTGATATTGAAGGAGGGTTTGGTAACCTCTTTGCGAATGCTTCGCTTCGGAAGTTGTTTCCCAATCAGTCATACCATGTAGAAGGCGACCCTATTGATCTGTCCAGAGGCGGACGATTTATGGCGCATCACATCATGGTCCCGCGACAAGGAGTAGCAGTACACATCAATGCTTTTAACTTCCCCGTGTGGGGCATGCTCGAAAAATGCGCCGTTAACTGGATGGCCGGGATGCCGGCAGTGGTACTACCGGCTCCTCAAACAGCCTATTTGGCGGAAGCCGTAGTGCGTGAGATCATCGCCTCCGGAATATTGCCTGAGGGCTCATTGCAACTCATAAGTGGTACGGCAAAGAACATACTGGACACCGTTCAATCGCAGGATGTGGTGACGTTCACCGGATCGGCGAGCACAGGAAGATTGCTTAAGAATCATCCGCAGTTGGTGCAGGAATCCGTTCCCTTTACCATGGAGGCCGATTCCCTGAATGCTTCTATTCTGGGTGAAGATGCGGTTCCGGGTACACCTGAGTTTAATCTCTTCATCAAGGAAGTTCGAAAAGAAATGACGGTGAAATGCGGACAAAAATGTACCGCCATACGCCGGATTATCGTACCTGAGAATCTGGTGGAGGATGTTCAAATTGAGCTCGGTAAGGCGCTGGACAAAGTAACCATCGGTGATCCTCGTTTAAAAGAGGTGCGTATGGGTTCACTGGTGAGTGATGCGCAGCGTACTTCAGTGCGAGAACAGGTAGCCAAGATCGCTGAGACCGCAGCTATCGTATACGGTGACCTGGAAAGTGTTGATACAGTGGGTGCGGATGCCGAAAAAGGAGCGTTCATCAAGCCGATACTCCTTCGCGAAGACAATCCGTTCAAAAATGAAGCCGCCCATGTCACCGAGGCTTTTGGTCCCGTGAGCACGATAATGCCCTACAAGGATTTGGACGAAGCTATTCAGCTCTCCCGAATGGGTAAAGGATCTTTGGTGTCTTCCATTACTACTTATGACGATAAGATCGCGAAAGAATACGTAGTCAATGCCGCTACCCACCACGGGCGAATTCTGGTGCTGAACCGTGAGAATGCAAAGCAGAGTACAGGACATGGTTCTCCGCTACCCGCACTTATACATGGCGGACCCGGTCGTGCCGGAGGAGGCGAAGAGATGGGTGGAATGCGTGGTGTAAAGCATTATTTACAACGATGCGCCGTACAAGGTTCTCCAACCACCTTAACAGAGGTTACGGGCATCTATCAGCCTAAAGGAGCATATAAAGAAGCGGAACAACATCCGTTCAAATATCACTGGGAAGATATCGAACCGGGAATGTCAATGCGCACACATAAGCGCACCATCACAGATGGTGATATTGTTAACTTTTCGAACCTTACCTGGGATCATTTCTACGCTCACACGGATATTACCTCCCTGGACGGAAGTATTTTTGAAAAGCGTACGGCGCACGGCTATTTTATTCTGGCCGCAGCAGCAGGGTTGTTTGTCTATCCAAATAAAGGACCTGTGGCTGCCAACTATGGTTTGGAAGAATGCAGATTCCTTCGCCCTATATATCACAACGACACTATCTATGTGCGATTGACATGTAAACAAAAGATTGATCGCGAACAAAGAGGAACCGAGTTGCCTAGCGGTATTGTAAAATGGTATGCTGAAGTATTTGATGCCGATGATGAGTTGGTTGCCATAGCGACGGTACTTACTATGGTTCAGAAGAAGCAAACGACCTTTGTAGAGATGACTGAAGACAAGATTCACGAATGTCTTGGCAAACTAACTGCGGACTCCAAGGCGGTTTGGGGTACTATGAGCGCTCAGCATATGGTGGAGCATCTGGAATACACGTATCGAATTGCCTCCGGTGAGATCCAGGATTTTGAAGTAGCCACTCCGGAGAAGATACTGGAGAAGGTCCATGCTACCTTGTACAATTATAAAAAGATGCCTCGAGCGTATGATTTTCCGTTGGCGGAAAAGTCTGAGATCACAGAATTGAATCACCCCGATCTGGAAACGGCTAAAGAGAAGTTTTGGGAAGCCAGGGAAGCGTATCTTCAGTATTTCAAAGAAAACCCCGATGCAATCACCAAAAATGTCGTGTTCGGAGAGCTGAACCGCTTTGAGTGGACCCTGGTAGACAGGAAGCATCTCAATCATCATTTTGAACAATTTAATCTGATATGAAAGATGAATCAGGATACATGAATCATGACCTGCTCGTCCTGGTTCCTGTGTCCTGGCTCTTGAATCAAAACCTATGAGCGATCCATACGTAAAACAACATATAGAAAACGGAATTTGTACCATTGAGTTCTTCCACCCGGCTCATAACAGTCTTCCGGGGGATATCCTGGCGGAATTGGCCGAAACCATCACCAATGCCGGGAATAATGATGAAGTAAAGGTGATTGTCTTGAAAAGCGGAGGAGACCGCACCTTCTGTGCCGGTGCTAGTTTTAAGGAGCTTATCAACATTAATGATGCGGAATCCGGCCGGGTATTTTTCAGCGGTTTTGCCAATGTGATCAATGCCATGCGGAAATGCCCTAAGTTCATTATCGGACGTATACAGGGTAAAACTGTTGGAGGCGGCGTAGGCGTTGCCTCAGCGACCGACTATTGCATGGCGACAAAGTATGCTGCTATTAAGCTCAGTGAACTCAATGTTGGGATTGGTCCTTTCGTTGTCGGACCGGCCGTGGAGCGAAAACTGGGACTCAGTGGAATGTCGCAAATTGCGATCGATGCCAACTCATTCTATGACGCGGAATGGGCACGTCAAAAAGGATTGTATGCGCAGGTGTACGACAGTACGGAAGAACTGGATGAAGCCGTTCAGGCTTTTGCAGAACAGCTTTGCTCTTACAACCCGGAGGCTATGACCGAAATGAAAAAGGTATTCTGGCAGGGAACCGAACACTGGGACGAGTTGTTGGCAGAGCGAGCGGCGATTAGCGGCCGGTTGGTACTTTCGGAATTCACTAAAGAAACCCTGAAACGATTTAAATAATTGTCCAATATCGAATGACGAATATTGAATTTCGAAGTACTTCTTGATTCATCATTCATGATTCTACATTCTCATGATTTACTCTTTTAAAGGACATATACCCGTAGTGCATGAGTCCAGCTTTGTGCATCCACTGGCGGCAGTTACCGGGAATGTGATCATTGGTAAGGACTGTTACATTGGGCCCGGAGCTGCTATTCGGGGTGATTGGGGCGAGATTATCCTGGAGGATGGAGTAAACGTGCAGGAGAACTGTACCGTCCATATGTTTCCCGGAAAAAGTATTGTTCTAAAGGAAGGTGCGCATGTAGGACACGGTGCTGTAATTCACGGGGCAAACCTGGGTCGGAATTGCCTTATCGGAATGAATAGTGTAATTATGGATGACGCGGAGATAGGAGACGAATGCATTGTTGGAGCCATGAGTTTTGTTAAGGCTGAAACCGTTTTTGAAAAGAGACAACTCATTGTTGGTAATCCGGCCAAAGCGATCCGGGAAGTATCTGACGAAATGATCGAATGGAAAACCGCGGGCACGCGTTTGTATCAACAGTTGCCGTACGATTGCCACGAAACCCTGCGTGAAGTAGCTCCGCTGAGGGAAATTCAGGAGAACCGACCGGAGCAGGAGGATTTTTACAAAACACTGAATTCTTTCAGAAAAGGGGAGAAGGACTAATCCAGGAAGCTCAGATCCAATTCGTGCGTTTGCTTGCTGCTGGAAAGCACGATATGACTTTGTACGTTCCCTATGTAGGGGAGTAAGGTGAGCTTAGTAATAATAAACTTTTCATAGGCCTCAATATCCTCAACAACCAATTTCAGTAAATAATCAAAACCTCCGCTCACCCGGTGGCACTCTATCACTTCCGGAAAGTTGTTTATCTCATTCACAAATTTCTCGAGGTAGCTTCGGGTATGACCCTGGAGTGAAATTGCGATGAATACCATTTGCTTCAAGCCTATTTTCTTAGCGTTCAAACGGGCCGAATATCCTTCGATAAACCCTTCTTTTTCCAGTTTTTTGATGCGCTCGAAAATGGGTGTTGTCGATTTACCCAATTGCTCCGATAAGCTCTTGACTGTCTGATTTGAATCCTTCTGAAGAAGGGCTAACAATTGTTGGTCTGTCGCGTCCAGTGGCATAAAACTATACTATTTTGATTTTCAATCGCTACATTAAATAGCTGATTATTCTAAATTATTCAATAATACAGAATATTTTTCTATTATAATTAAATTTGGCAGTCTTTTTACA
>CAZTLE010000156.1:0-9722 GCA_964614415.1 uncultured Aureitalea sp.
GCTTTATTTCTTAAACCAGATAGAAGAAGGTAAATACGAATACCCAAACCAAATCTACAAAGTGGCAGTAGAGTCCAACTTTCTCCACCATTTCATAGTGTCCTCTGCGCTCATATGTCCCGAGGATCACATTGAAGAAAATGATAATATTGATCAATACTCCGGAGAATACGTGGAATCCGTGGAATCCTGTAATGAAGAAGAAGAAATCTGCGAATAGCGGGTGTCCGTACTCATTGTGTTTCAGATTGGCTCCTTCTACGACCAGTTTCCCGTCGTTCACTAACTTCTCTTCTGATCTTTGACGACTGTAGATCGCTTTTTCCCCTGGTTTATCCAGGTTGATATACTCACTTTCGAGCCGGGCCACCTCTGCGATATCGGCAGGGTTATCAGAAGCCCTAAGTTTTTCCATATTGGGAACCAATTCCTGAGAGCGGATCAAAAGATTCTCATTGGCAAGGAAGCCTTTGGTTACCTCTGCATAGGTGTATGATGTCTGCGTTTCGGGTTCAGAATCGTACCATATTCCATTCCCCTCCTCATGTGTAGCTCTTTCCGTAGCAATTGGAACGGCAAACTCACCGATCGCCACCCGTTCACCTTCGGTATCGAGGAACTGAAGTATTTTTCCACCTTTGGTCTCTACCGCACCATAATCACCTTTAATGAAAGTTGCCCACTCCCAGGCCTGAGAACCAACGAAAATGGCACCTCCAATAATGGTAGCAAACATGTACCAGATCACCTTTTTCTTCTGCATTCTGTGTCCTGCATCCACCGCCAGTACCATCGTAACAGACGAGAAGATAAGAATGAACGTCATGAAAGCTACGTAGTACATGGGTGCCGGCACACCGTGTAGAAACGGAACGTGCGTAAACACCTCATCCGCGATGGGCCATGAATCGATAAATTTGAATCTCGAAAATCCGTAAGAGGCGATAAATCCGGAGAAGGTCAAGGCATCGGAAACGATGAAAAACCACATCATCAATTTTCCATAGCTCGCATTAAGTGGTCGGTTTCCTCCTCCCCAGGTTTTTCCTTCGGTGCCTGTTTCAACAACAGTAGCTTCCATACAAAGAAATTGGTTTTAAATCGGGTTCAAAAATACGTATAATTTTTATCTAACGAAATAGAAAAACAAAAACAGATAAATCCACAGAAAATCAACAAAATGCCAGAATGTTGCAGCGAGTTCTATTCCAAGGGTTTTCCCATTCGTGTACCTTAGTTTATAATGATTATAAATTACGACTAAAATCGAGATCAGGCCAGCGGCAACGTGCAAAACATGCACCCATGCAATCAGAAAAATAAAGGTATGAGTGATGTTCGAGGTAGGGCCTGTAAACGTGATCCCACTTTCATTCACGACATCCATATATCCTTTTATCTGAAAGTACACAAACGCAACTCCCAAAAGAAAGGTAGCCCAGAGCAACAGTGACCCTGTTCTATTTCGTTCAGCCACCACATTCTTCTTCGCAAAGTGCATGGTAATGCTACTGACAATTATAAGTGCCAGGCTGATAAAAAAGGCTTGTGGAATTTCCAGGTTCTCCAACCAATCCGGCCGTTCCTTGCTCACGACATAGGCGCTTGTGAATCCCGCAAACGTCATTGAAAGACTCACGATCCCAAACCACAGCATGTGCTTTTTGGCTCTCCTTTGTTTTGCTTCTTCCGTTCCCTGGGTATAATCCATTATCTCAAAAATTTATCAAGCACGTAGATCACCTGTATCAAGGTGATATAACTTACACTCACTAGCATCAATTGACGGGCCACCTTAGCGGTTTGCAATCGATATAAACGCAAACTGCTATATATGAACCAGATTCCGAGCAAGCCCACCAGCACTCCGGAAACAGGGGTTATGTAGAAACTTCCCGTTACGCCAGCCACAGGGATCAACGAAGCCAACACCGTCCAAATGGAATAAAGCACCACCTGTATGGCAGTCCCTTTGTCCCGTTTACCGTTGGGCAGCATAAAGAATCCACCCTTCTTATAATCATCAAACAGAAACCAACCAATAGCCCAGAAATGTGGAAACTGCCAAAAGAACTGGATCATGAAGAGGGTCCCGGGTTCAATTCCGAAGTCATTGGTCGCCGCCACCCATCCCAACATAAAAGGGATGGCACCCGGGAAAGCTCCCACAAAAACCGACAGGGGCGTTCTTGTTTTAAGGGGAGTATACAGACTCACATACATGAAAATGGAAATAGCGCCAAACATGGCGGTCTGCGGATTGATAGCATAGAGAACCGCAATCCCGGCCAGTGTAAGTATCACCGCAACTATAAAAGCAGAGGTAACACTCATTCTTCCGGCAGGAATGGGCCGGTTCTTGGTCCGATCCATTAGCGCATCGCGATCCCGTTCTATGATCTGATTGTAGGCATTGGAAGCTCCCACCATGCAATACCCTCCAACACAAAGGAGTAACAACACATAAAAATCAATGGAATCTGCGCCTAATAAATATCCGGCCACTGAAGAAAAAACCACGCTGACAGACAACCGGATCTTTGTGATCTCGGTAAAATTCCGGATGATGGATTGTGGTGCTGACTGTAACTCGGTGACCGACAAGGATATTTCTTTTTTTCTGGGTTTTGGCTAACCGGGTGCAAAGATACGTCACACGCGCATTTTTTCACAGCTTACAGGCTAATTTGTTACTCTTGTTTTGGGGGTTTTTAGTATTTTGAGCCTCCAAACAAAAAATCGTCTTATGAGAAACTTTTTTATCGCCGCTTTGTTCTTGTTTTCAGGAGTATCCCTGTTGAGTCAATCCAGGCTTAATATGGTACACGTTAACAACAATGTGTACATGCTCCAGGGACGTGGAGGGAACATTGGCCTTAATGTAGGAACCGACGGAATCCTGATGGTGGATGATCAATTTGCAGACGCGACTCCTGCTATTCTCGAAGAAATTCGAAAGTTGAGCGAAAAACCTATAGAGTTTCTTGTAAACACACATCACCATGGAGACCACACGGGAGGGAACGAGAACATGACCAAGAATGGGACTATCATTTTCTCCCACAAAAATGTCCGAAAACGATTGGTCGACGCGCGAAAGAATCCGGATTCACCGAAGATCAGCGACGAATCTTTTCCGGTAGTGACCTTTAACCGGAAGATCACCTTCCATTACAACGGGGAAGATATTGAGGTCTTCCACGTAGCCAATGCTCATACCGATGGTGACGCTCTCGTCTATTTCAAGAAGAGTAATGTTCTACACACGGGAGATGTCTTCTTTAAGGGTAGATATCCCTATATCGACACCAACAGCGGTGGGGATCTTTTCGGCTATATTGAGGCACTTGAGCAAGTCCTTGCCAATATCAACGAAAACACACTTATCATTCCCGGTCATGGGGATGTTGCTACGTTTAATGACCTTCGTGCGACCATCGCAATGCTCTCTATTGTGATGAAGCGCGTTTCTTTCCATTACTTAAACAAGAAGACACTGGAACAAGTGCTGGCCATGCCCGAGATTACCGAGCAATACGATGCCAAGGGGTTTGGGGACTACTACATAAGCACCGAGAAGTTCATTCGAATGGTGTATGCCGAAGTGAAGGAGAAACGCGGTGAGTGGCGCTAGTCCTAGAAGTCGTAAATCCAGTTAAATAAATCGGTTCGTATACCGAAGTTGATCCAGGTCGTCTGGTTTTCGAAAACGTCCGTGGTATTCACCATAGGCGTAAAATCCCGGTAGATCAAACTTCCGTATATTTTTAGATTCGTCGCCGGGTTGATGAGATACCCCGCCTGAAGTTCCAGGTGGAAGAAATCGGTAGTATTTCCCTGAGCCACCTCATTACCAAAATCCGATACCCGATCGTCTTCCGTTCCATAGATATTACCTCCGTAGAAAAATGAGTCTTCCGGTGTATTGAATTCGAATCCTCTTTTAGCTACAATGAGTTTTGCATCTCCGAAGATCCGGCCTTTCTGATATCTGGCAATCCCTACAAACTCCCAGAAATTAGCTCCCAGGGTGTGCGCCAGTGACTGGTTATTATGCCCGTAGTTTAATACAACGGTATTGTGGGAATAGGTATACGGACGAACCCGGTTGTATTCCGCCTGAAGGTAAAGGTTATCCAGTCCAAAGGCGTCGTAGTACTTAGCACCTACCTGATAACCTATCTTGTTCTTATAGCTGCCCTCTCCGCCAAATATATCTCCGGATGAGAACTCATCAATAATGAGCTGACCGTAAGCATTAACCCGATCCGTGAATTTGTATTTTCCACTAAGACCAATGAGGGCATTTCCGCCCCGGGAACCCGTAGAGAATTCGATGGCACGATAGAAAATAACCGGGTTGATAAAATTGAAATCAAATCCGCGGTCGTTGTCATTTTCCCAGATCACCGATTCGAATAATCCAACGTTGAGCCGCTTGGTGATATTAATGCTCAGATAGTGATTGGCCATGTACTTGGTCCGGAAGGAGCCATCCGCTGTAACTTCAGACCGAACATCCCGCAGGGACATCCAGGTGTTGGTGTACTTTAGTTTCCAGAATGTGGTATTAATTCGCAAATACGGATAGGGGCTTGCGTTGTCACTCATGAACAGGGACCGGTACCCATCTCCAAGGAAGTTCTTTCCGTGGCCCAACTGAAAATTGAACCACTTAGAGGGTGAATAGGAAATATGCCCGGTTGCAATGGGATAGTCGAACGAATCACTTCGGAATGTCTTGGCAACTCCAAACCCCGGAATAATCCCCGGAGCACCACCATCGGGTCGGATGGACCTCGCAAAGCGGTTGTAATAATCTGCGAAGCGTCCCTGGCTTTCATACACCACAGCAAAGAAATTAAAGTCCTTTCCAATGCCTCCTTGTGCATACACCAGTCTTGTATTGTTGTAGGTATTGATATCGTTATCCAGATCCTGACCGGCCTGAAGGTCGACCCCCGCATCCAGAGTAAGCCAGTAATCCTTTCCTTTTAAGGTGACCATGTGTTCGTTCCACCATTTTCTACCAAACCAACTGCTCTTATCAAACAACAGCTTCTGGTTTTCAGCTTCAAAATCGTAGTACTTGTTGACCTCACTGTACAGGAACGGTTTCTGCGCCGTATGATTATTGAGCCCTACCCGGTTCATTGCGGGATCAAACAAACTGTAATTGTGATTGGACAAAGGAACGTTGATGTGACTGCGGTACTCGTCGTTGGTATAATCCACGGATTCCCGCACAAGTGCATCGTATTCATCGGTCACATCTTCCCTGTTGGTCAGGTTTGTTGTGGTAGGCGTTTGGTTCCCGGTGGTAATCGGATTTTCGATCGATGGTGCTTCCAGGGGTATGGCGATCGGCATTGTGAATTGCACATAGGCCGGATTACTGTTATAGGTAGCCGGGGTAATTGTGGGAAGCCCATCGAAAACCCGTTGGGCTTCTTCCTTCAGCTCTTCATATATCGCGTCGATATACAGTACCTTGAAGGTTCCCTCTTTGGTGACTTCGAAGAACACAACAATATTTCCGGAGTAATTCTCGGTAGAGACGATCTCCGGCACTTCAAAATTTTCATACACAAATTGCTTCAGAGTGTTGTTGAAGCACGCTTGTAAGGCCTCCACTTCTTCTTCGGAACATTCCGGGAAGACGGGGTACTTTTCGTAGGTGGAGATGTTGTCTTGGGCAAATAGTAGGCAGTTCAGGAACAAAAACAGTAGCGTAGCCGCGTTTTTCATGGTAGGGTCCTTAATTTGAGAGAAAGATACGCTTTTTTCATTACCCTAAACACAAAAAAACCGCCATCGATAGACACCGTGGCGGTCTAAAGCTATTGAATTCTTACTATTCAATTTCAAATACGATAGGCACCATATACATGACCGATACAGCCTTGTCGCCCTGCCTGCCAGGTTCCATGGAAGGCAATTTTCCAACCACACGGGCAGCCTCCTTTTCAAGAGCTCTGTCCGGTGCGCGTGCCTTTACCTCGGTCACCTGACCTTTGGTATCGATCTTGAACTGCACGGTGATCCGTTGTCGTTCTCCCGATTCACCTTCGGCCACATCCGTATTAAAATGGCGTCCTATGAATTTGTTGATCTTGGCCGACATACATGCGATCTTTTCCTTATTGGATCCCAGATTCTCGCATCCCGGAAACACCGGAACAAATTGAACCCCCATAATATTGGCAACGGCCTCCGGTTCGGAAGGACCCGTGGGAGTCGAAGTGGGAGCAGACGGCGCGGGTTCGGCAACAGGGGCATCCGGTAATCCGGACAATGCTCCGGTTTCAACCGGTTGTGTCTCCACAATATTCTCAACAGGCGTCACTGTGGTAAGAGGCCTCCGAATTTCAGGTCGCTTTGCGATAGTGGCCTTTGGTTGTGGTTCGGGTTCCACTACAATCGCACCTATTACATAGGGCTCTTCAATGTCGATTCCCCAGGCGCTTACATTGCCAGGGATATATGCTTCTATTCTGGTTTCCGAGACCAGTAGCACTAACAAAAGGCTTACGATGAGCCCAATCTGAAAGTTGAGCAACGAATTAGCTTTAATGTTAATGCGCTTTTTTTCTTCTCGTTTTGATATTACCTTTGTTTGAAAGGCCTTTGTCTTTGTAGTATTTGGTTTCATCTTAGCTCGATTTACAATACGCGCTTAGAATGAAATTTGCTATACAACCAATCGATATGTCTTATTGAAAAGGCATAGCTAGTTTCATAATGTTTGTATTTAAAGGTTACTTCGTTATGAATAAATGTTGTGCCGAATAGATCCCGTCAGCCCCCGCTGACGGGATTGTCTTTTATTGCACTAGTTCTCTACCTGAAATACAATAGGTACTCCATAGGACACAATCACCGGTTTACCTCGTTGCATCCCAGGTGTCATTTTCGGTAATTGATTCAGTACACGGCTCGCTTCCGTTTCCAATGCCGGGTGTGGAGCCCGGGCACCTACTCCGATAATGTTGCCATTTTGATCGATCTTAAACACGGCTCGAATCACCTGCCTGCCCTCTAATCCGAGGTCATTCGCCAGTTCCGTGTTGAACTTCTTATTAATGAACTTCTTAATCTTTTCCTCCATACAGGTTTTCCTCGCGTTGTTGTCACCGGCATTTTCGCAGCCCGGATACACGGGAACGTTCTCGATTAACACAAACGGGATTTCCTCAATGGGTTCGTCCTCGGCTTCAACAATATCTTCGATATCCTCAATGATATCGTCCTGACTTGTTTCAGTGTCGCCGATAATTTCTTCTTTGACGTCCTCATCGTCGTCAACAACTTCGATCACAGGTGTAATTGGTGGTGGCGGAGGTGGCGGAGGTGGTGGTGTGTTCCGCATGGTAATGGGAATGTCGTCAAGATCGTCAATGACCTCAGCGATCTCAGGTCCGTTGTCAACGGAAGTCGAATGCTTCCATTCAATTGCTTGCCATGCCAGGAAGAGCATTAGAATAAGCCCTACCTGAAAGAATAAAAAACTTCTTCTGCGCAGATCTGCGCCCGGGTTTTTCTTTGGTTTCATAATGTGTGTATTTAAAGGTTATACCACATTATGTCACAAGGGTTATGCCAAAAAAAGAACCGTCCGCACAAGGCGGACGGTTTCATATCTAAAAAGTATTCTTTTCTAGTTCTCTACCTGGAAAAGTATGGGAAGTGCGTATAGTACACCTACCGCTTTTCCGCGTTGCTTACCAGGTACCATTTTCGGAAGTGATTTTACTACCCGGATCGCTTCTTGTTCCAGTCTTGGGTGTGGTGCTCTTGCACGAACATCCACTACATTTCCTTGTCTGTCGATCTTAAACTGAACGGAAATACGCTGTCTTCCTTCCAGACCCAGGTCGTTCGCCAATTCGGTATCGAATTTTTTCTGAACGAACTTCTGAACCTTCTCGGACATACATTGCTTCTTAGCCGCATTGTTTCCGGCGTTCTCACATCCGGGATAGATCGGTACGTTCTCAATAACAGCGAATGGTACATCGGCGATCTCTTCTTCCTCGGCTTCCTCAATCTCTTCGATCTCAGCAATTTCCTCGGTCTGATCGGCCTCTGTGGATTCTATTATGGTTTCTTCTACTTCTTCTTCATCCTCAACAACCTCGATCACCTCGGGTGCCGGTGGTGGAGGCGGGGGTGGTGGGGGTGGTTGAATTTGTTGTGTAATTGGAATCTCCTCATCCAACTCATCTCCTACCGCCAAAGTATCCCTTTGAGCGTCTTTGTCCATTGTCTTAAACTCGATTGCCTGCCAGGCCAGGAACAACATTAGGATCATTCCCAACTGGAAGAACAACGTGCTTCTTTTTGATAAATCCGCCTTCGGATTCTTTTTCACTTCCATAATAGAATTTTTAGATAGTTGCTAAAATATAGAAATTATCGTGTAAAACAAACTAATTTCCGGGTTTTGGGAATATCCGATTCTTAGTAAGGATAAACATTCCCCAACCCAGGATTACACCTACCAGATTGGCCACGACATCCAGGGTATCGGCCCTGCGAAATGACGTCATCCGGTCTTGAATAACCTCAATTATTATGCCATAAACAAAACACCCAAAAAGGACTAACAGCATGACTTTCAATGAAATACTGTTCGATTTCTGTACGTACGCGTAGCTAAGCCAGATAGCGGTTAAAAGTAAATACAATCCAATATGCGCTATCTTATCCAGCCATGGGATGTCAATCGCAGGTAAGTCTTTGGTAGGGGAAATGGAGGCTATGGTAATGAACAGGGTATAGGAAACCCCAAGAAACAGTAAAGTCCTAGGCTCCGATAACTTCTTTATAACCCGCGTCATCCAATAGCTCTTCTATTTCGCCTGGGTCTGATATCTTTACTTTGATCATCCATCCTTCTCCGTAAGGATCCGAATTTACCTTTTCAGGTTCAGACTCAAGATTCTCATTAAACTCGATGATCTCTCCACTTAAGGGTAGGTAGAGATCCGAAACTGTTTTAACGGCTTCAACCGTTCCGAAGACTTCGTCCTTATCCAAAGTTTCGTCCAGGGTTTCCACTTCAACGTATACGATATCACCCAGCTCACCCTGAGCAAAATCGGTAATTCCTACTGTAGCAACATCTCCATCCAGTTTCACCCATTCGTGATCTTTCGTATACTTTAGGTCTGAAGGCACATTCATAGTGGTAATGGTGTTTTTAGGTTGTTATTTAGTTTCCAAAGTTATATCGCAGCGTCAACCCGCTTCGAATTGTCGTTTGCGGGAAGGCTGTGGAAATGGCATACTCAGAGAACGAGTGATCGTAATAGAACAATGCCGTAAGGTTCTTGCTCAGCGCATAGTCGGCCGTAAGCTGGATACTGTAAATAGTCTGCCCGGCTGTTGTCTGGTTGTTTTCAAGGTCCAGATATCGTATGATGGTCCTGTTATCCCGACGGGACAGATCAAGTTTGAAATTGAGGTCACTCTTCAGGATCTTCTTCTTTCCTCCGAAATTGGTTCCTATACGCAGGTCCTTAATTCGGTATCCGAGACCAAGAATGATCTCATCCCCTTTGATCTCCGTAAGCAGGTTGTTTGCAAAACTCAATGACAGGGCACGGTCTTTTCTGATCTCTGCAAGGATCTGAACAGAATTCTTCATTTCGAAATCCAGACGGACCAACGGTGAGAACTGCTCCGTAAGGTTCACGTTCGAAAGTAGGAACTCGTTTTTG
>CAZTLE010000157.1:0-9645 GCA_964614415.1 uncultured Aureitalea sp.
TTCCGAACATGCCCCAAATGCAAGGGTTTGTTGGTATTGGGTGAAGAAGATTCCACCATGATGGCATCAGTACCCGGCTCTTTCGTGCCGTACTCACTGAAATCAGGAACATTTCTGAAGAAGTTCAAATAATAAGCGTCACTCAGTACCAGGTTGAGGAAGCCCTTAACAACATTGAATTTTGATACTTCTTCGACATTCTCTACCAGGTGATTTCCAATAGCTTCGCCAATCACAGCGGGGTTTCCTTTGACCACACGAAGCATTGGAAATACCACAACCGTTATATCTCCTTCGAACTCCTTGCGTGTAGCCTGGAACTCAACAGATTCTAATGTTGCATCAAACAGGGAAGCGACGGCTTCCTTGATTTTCTCAGTAAGTATTTCCTGTAAATTCATGATCAAAGTGATAACAAAGAACACCTTCGCAAAGGCTTCGGTGATCGCGGGCAAAGATACAAGAATTTTGAGGTTGAAGTTGTGAAGAAAGTAAGCAATTAATCTTAGCGACGGGACTTGGCCAACCAACCGGCCAATATGGCCAGAACGCCAATTCCCATCATCCCCATTGCCTGATTCTCATAACCCTTAACGGAAAACCACGGTTCTCCATTAATGATAACCGGCCCGTCAATAATGAACCTGCTGTAGATTCCCAGACCTAGCAGGCCCAGTCCGCCAACGATCAATATGAGACGAAGTATTTTCATTTATTTTTTTGGCAAGAAAACCTCGGCCATCATGCATCGGGCGCTTCCGCCGCCACAAGTTTCAATGATCTCAAGCTCGCTGCTAAGGATGGTAGAATCTGCCTCAATAGCATCGATCTGATCCTGCCGAAGGCTGCGGTGCGCAGCAGCACTCATTACCATGAATTTCTCACCCGATTTGTTCCGTACCTGAAGCATATTTCCGGCAAACTGATGCATTTGAGCCTCGGTAATATCTATGATCGTCTTACCGCTTTCCTTAATATGAGCTATCAGGTTCCTGCGTTCCTTTTTGTCATCAATCGAAGACAGGCAAACCACAGCTATATTTTCTCCCAGACACATCATCACATTCGTATGGTAAATGGCCTTGCGTTCACCATCAACCGTTTGATTGGCGGTAAAGATAACCGGAGTACACTCAAAATCCTCACAGAACTCAATAACCAGGTCTTCATGGGCCCTGTCGGACAAAGCGCAATACACGATTTTGTTCACACGATCCAGTAACAGGCTCCCGGTCCCTTCCAGGAACAGACCTTCATCTTCGGCGGATGAGTAGTCTATAATATTCTCGATATGAAATCCGTGGTCTTCGAGGGTGGTAATTACGTCTTCGCGCCTTTCCCTCCTTCGATTTTCTGCAAACATGGGATACAGTACAACGTCGCCGGCACGGTGAAAGCTCACCCAGTTGTTCGGAAATACGGCATCAGGAGTATCGTTGGCTTTTACATCGTCAATGACAATGACTTCTATTCCCACACTGCGTAACTTGTCTACGAAGCCATCGAATTCTTCCTGTGCCCTCGCATTAATGGTATCATTAGAGATATCCAGATTTTTCTGAAAGAAATTATTAACCGCTGTCAACTCATTGGCCCTAAATGACATAGGCCTAATCATTAGAATGGTATCTGTTATCTGTCGCATCTATTACAAATTGAAGTTCTCAAAAGTACATAAAAGACCTTCTATTTGGTTCAGTAAAAAGCACATTTTACAGGTCTTTTTTTGGAATGCGATATACCCACCCCAGGTGATACGATGGCCCCTGGAACGCGTTGCGTCCCGCCACCAAATAGGAAGGCGCAAAAAAGATCCCGCTTGCCGGTGTAAATGGGATGTAAACCGTACCTCCTATTTTGTGGTAGCTCACACCGAACTCTCTAAAATTCTGAGGCCTCGGAGTGCCCAGATAATCGATTCCTCCAAAGGAATGTTGCAAATCATACCAAAAATCAAAGTACAGCTTCGCGGTGGCCCTCCCTATTTTGAGAACCAGTGGGAAACTATTTGGGGTCTCGGCCAGTTTAAATGAAAAACCGCTATTAAGTGTTCCAAACCATCCCGAGTCCCGGGTGTAATGTGCTATTAGCCTGGTATCAATGATCTTGGCCTGTTGCCCCAGGTCGTTAAGCCCTCCCAACCTGTAATCGGTAAGATTAAACGAGAATCCGCCTCCAGCGGACAGTTCAAAATTTCCCCTGGTAAACGAAGTTCTTAGCAGTCGGTATTTCACTCCGATCTGCATATCCTGAAAATCACTTTGCTTATTGCTGATAAGAAATGGTATTGACACCTGCATATCGAGGTCTTCAAGAATCCCGTAGGAAGCAAATGCACTAAAACTGTAAAGGTTTCTCCCGAAGTCGGTTCGGGTAGTTCCGGCAAAGTAGTTCTTGGTGTCTTCAAACCCGAAGCCAACCACTGTTACAAGGTTTCCCTTTCCCTGATAAAATCCGTCCAGACTTCCCTGACTGTATGCCATAGAAGAAAGTAACAGGCTCAAAAGGATCAATCGGATGGAGGTCATAGTTGTATTGTGGTGTTTTTGACGTGGATGACTCTCGAAAATTACAGTATTTTAGACAATCAAATGTTAACCTATGACCGAAAAAGAGAAGATGCTGGCCGGAGAAATGTACGACCCCTATGATCCAGAGTTGGTCCGGGAGCGGTATCAGGCACGACTGTTGTTTCAAGAGATCAACGCACTGGAGGAATCCAAAAAACCGGAAAGAGATCAGCTTTTCCTTACGCTCTTCGGCGCTGCCGGGAAAAACACATATGTGGAACCTCCCTTCTACTGTGACTATGGCTATAACATCTTTGTGGGGGATAACTTCTTTATGAATTACGACTGCTGTATCCTGGACGTCATGCCCGTCAGGATAGGCCATTCCGTAATGATAGGTCCGGCCGTGCAGATCTATACGGCCACACACCCGCTGGAAGCCAAAGCCCGAAACTCGGGACTGGAATACGCCAAGCCTATATCCATAGGGAACGAGGTTTGGATAGGTGGAGGCGCTGTCATCTGCCCGGGAGTTACTATTGGAAACGGAGTAGTTGTGGGAGCAGGTGCCGTGGTCACTAAAGACGTCCCCGACAATGTCTTTGTAGGCGGAAACCCTGCAAAGATCATCAGGGAAATCGACAATTAGTCTCTAATTAGGGGCATTGTACTGCAGCGAAGTAAGCCCTCTTGTTTAGCAATCTCGGCATAGGGCACTTCTTCCACTGTGAATCCCTTAGATCGGAGCCATTCGTTAAGTCGTGTAAAATTCCGTTCGGAAATAATTACTTCAGGAGAAATAGAGAATACGTTGGAACACATGTCGTACATCTCATCTTTGGAAATGTGAAAACAATTTTCCTTTCCGAAGAGATTCACCAACCATTCGTATTCGGACTCTTCCAGAAAACCTTCTTTATGAATAATGGCCTTATCCGTTCCAATGGGCTGAAAGCAGCAATCGA
Source organism: uncultured Aureitalea sp. (assembly GCA_964614415.1). GTDB lineage: Bacteria > Bacteroidota > Bacteroidia > Flavobacteriales > Flavobacteriaceae > CAZTLE01. Next base: position 3,476 of record CAZTLE010000157.1, read on the forward strand.
GATGCAGGGCATTATCGCGCGCCACTGTGTTCGACTTCCTCAGATTAAAGGATTTCACCTTTCTGTTTGGAAATAACTTAGTAAGATGTTCGACGGCCTCGACATTGGTGCGGGCCGTGATCAAATCCGGATAATCGTCGCCGCGATATGTTCCCACAAATAGGTACTCGCCCCATGGCATTACGTCTCCTCCCTCCACATGGGCTTCTTCGGGAAGCTTAACTACCTTGGCAGGGTCTATTTGATCAATGATATATTGAATGGCTTCAATTTCCTGTTCGCGATCGGGCAGTATGTTGGATTTGATGAGTACATCATCCACCACGAAGGCAATGTCCCTCGCGAAGATCTGATTGCAGTCCTTGATTTCCACGGGTCGATACACTTTCACATCGTGTTTTTCAAAAACGGAAGCAACTGCTTCCATTTCCCGGACCATATCCTCTTGTTTTGGATAGGTTCCCGCTTTAATGTGCTCAGCCGACTTGGGATCGTAAGCGTCTTCTAACTTGGGAGTGGGGCCATTGCTGGATGCGGTTCCGAGGACAACGGCCCTGAGGCGCGAAGTCTCATCGGGTACATGAAGTTGAATCATATCACAAATATAAAAAAAGCATCCCGCTGAGAAAGGGGATGCTTTGTATTATTACTGTGAAAATCCTACCGCTCGCCTATGGTCTTAAAGGGTCGGTAGTTCTCGCCGATGTATACTTGTCTGGGTCGTCCGATTGGTTCTTTTCGAAGACGCATTTCTCGCCATTGTGCAATCCAGCCCGGCAATCTTCCAAGCGCGAACATTGGGGTAAACATTTCTACAGGAATTCCCATGGCTCTATAGATGATTCCAGAGTAAAAGTCCACGTTCGGATATAGTTTTCTGTCCACGAAGTACTGATCTTCCAACGCCTCTTTCTCCAGGCCTTTGGCAATCTCCAGAACCGGATCATCCACGCCCAGGTCGGACAATACATCATCGGCAGCAGATTTAATGATTCTAGCACGCGGATCAAAATTCTTATACACCCGGTGTCCAAAGCCCATCAGTCGGAAAGGATCGCTTTTGTCCTTGGCTTTTGCCATGTATTTCTTAGTATCGCCACCATCTTCTTTAATGGATTCCAGCATTTCGATCACTGCCTGGTTGGCTCCCCCGTGAAGAGGACCCCACAGCGCATTGATACCCGCTGAGAGCGAGGCGAAAAGTCCGGCATGCGATGAGCCCACTATTCGCACCGTAGAGGTGGAACAGTTTTGCTCGTGATCGGCATGCAGAATTAGCAGCTTATCCAACGCATCGACGATAATTTTGTTGGAGTTATATTCTCCATGGGGTTTCTTGAACATCATCTTCAGGAAGTTGTCCACATACCCAAGGCTGTCGTCTCCATAGTCCAAAGGAAGCCCAACACGCTTTCTATAAGCCCAAGCTGTTAGTACCGGAAACTTAGCCAGTATTCGTACGATGGCATTGTACATATCATCTTCGCTGTCTACATTGACAGAAGACGGATTAAAAGCAATTAGAGCAGAGGTCAAAGACGACAACACGCCCATTGGATGGGCAGATTTTGGAAATCCGTCCAATATTTTCTTAACATCCTCATCCACATGAGACTTGGCCTTTATATCTGCATGAAATTTTTCCAGCTGTTCCTGGGAAGGCAGTTCCCCGAAAATAAGAAGGTAAGCTACTTCGAGGAAATCGGCTTTTTCCGCCAGGTCTTCAATGGCATATCCCCTGTAACGGAGAATTCCTTCTTCTCCGTTGAGGAAGGTAATCGCACTTTCGCACGAACCTGTATTCTTATAACCGGGGTCGATGGTCGTAACACCACCTGTTGCTCCTCGTAAAGATTTTATATCGATAGCCAATTCATTTTCTGTTCCCTCTATGACCGGGAATTCATATGTTGTACCATCAATTTCGAGAGTTGCTGTTTTTGACATAAAGATGATTTGATTTTACGTATCCCCCTGATGGTCATCAGTAGTGCCGAATACGGAATGCTAATTTACGAAATCTTGGACGATTTTTTTAACATTTGCTGACACCCTTTGGGTTAAAAAAACCTTAAATCCCTAAAGATAGTGCATAAAAAAACCCTGCTGTTGCAGGGTTTTTATTTTCCAAACGGAGATTATATTTTAAATGCATCCCGTCCCGGATAGTAGGCAACCTCATCCAATTGCTCTTCTATACGTAGCAACTGATTGTATTTGGCCATCCGGTCACTACGGGAGGCCGAGCCGGTTTTGATCTGACCCGTATTAAGAGCGACGGCCAAATCGGCAATGGTATTGTCTTCGGTTTCTCCGCTTCGATGCGACATTACCGAGGTGTATCCGGCATTGTGCGCCATATTTACGGCTGCAATTGTTTCGGTGAGCGTTCCTATCTGATTTACCTTGATAAGGATGGAATTGGCGGTGTTGTTGTCAATTCCCCGGGACAAACGCTCTACGTTAGTTACAAAGAGGTCATCTCCAACGAGTTGCACCTTATCTCCTACTATTTCTGTAAGGTATTTCCAACCATCCCAATCGTTCTCATCCATCCCGTCTTCAATGGAGATAATTGGATACTTTTCGCATAGCGAGGCCAGATAGTCTGCTTGCTCTTTGGAAGATCTCACTTTTCCGGAATCTCCTTCAAACAGGGTGTAATCGTACTTACCATCCTTGTAGAATTCTGCGGATGCACAATCCAGAGCGATCATAATCTCATCACCCATGGCATATCCAGCCATCTCGGTAGCTTTTGTAATGGTATCGAGGGCATCTTCGGTACCGTCGAGTTCGGGAGCAAATCCGCCTTCATCGCCTACCGCAGTACTAAGTCCTCTGTCATGTAGTGCTTTCTTCAGATTGTGGAAGATATCGGTTCCCATTTTCAAGGCTTCGGAAAAACTGTTCGCCTTTACCGGCATGATCATAAACTCCTGAAACGCAATGGGAGCATCACTATGCGATCCCCCATTGATAATATTCATCATCGGGACCGGAAGCGTTTTTGCACTCACACCCCCTACGTAACGATACAACGGCATACCCAACTCGTTGGCCGCGGCCTTGGCAGTGGCTAATGACACCCCCAAAATAGCATTGGCTCCCAGATTGGATTTATTGGCAGTACCATCCAGATTGATCATTATATCATCGATAAGGGCCTGCTCAAACACAGATACCCCGAGGAGTGTCCCAGCGATCTTTCCATTTACATTTTCAACGGCCTGAAGCACGCCTTTCCCCATATAGTCCTTACCTCCATCACGCAATTCTACTGCTTCGTGTTCTCCGGTTGAGGCTCCGGAAGGGACTGCCGCCCTGCCCATAATACCATTTTCAGTGATCACATCTACTTCAACGGTGGGATTGCCCCGTGAATCAAAGATTTGCCGGGCTATAATGTCTATAATGATACTCATGCGGTTTCTAATTTATGCTCTTTAATATGCGTAAGGAAGTCGTCGAACAGGTAGGAAGCGTCATGCGGTCCCGGGCTGGCCTCAGGGTGATACTGCACAGAAAATACAGGCTTACCTTTTAAACGGATACCGGCCACCGTATGATCGTTCAAATGCACATGTGTAATTTCAATATCCGAATGCGCTTCGGTCTCTTCGCGATTGATAGCGAATCCGTGATTCTGAGATGTTATTTCTCCCTTTCCGGTGATCAGGTTTTTGATTGGGTGATTGATACCTCTATGACCATGGTGCATCTTATAGGTGGAAATACCATTGGCCAGGGCTATTACCTGATGACCCAGACAAATCCCGAATAAGGGTGCATTAGTTTCTATGATCTTTTTCGCCGTCTCAATTGATTCGTGGAGCGGCTCCGGGTCTCCGGGACCATTGGAAATAAAATACCCATCCGGATCAAACGATCTCAATTCCTCAAACGTCGTGTTGTATGGAAACACCTTTATATAACAATCCCGGGATGCGAGATTTTTAAGGATGTTCTTCTTGATTCCTATATCCAGTGCCGAAATTCGATAGGTAGCGTTCTCGTCTCCGAAATAATAGGGTTCTGTCGTTGACACCTTCGAAGCGAGCTCCAAACCATTCATATCAGGTACTTCTTTCAATTGCTCCTTAAGGTCTTCTATATTGTCCACTTCCGTCGAGATAACCGCGTTCATCGCTCCATTGTCACGAATATAGTTAACCAGAGCCCTGGTATCGACATCGCTAATGGCAAGCAGATTGTTTCGTTCCAAAAATTCTTCCAGGGAAGCATCGGCCGCGGGTCTGGAATAGTGATAGCTAAAGTTTCTGCAAATGAGCCCTGCGATCTTGATAGTCTCCGATTCTACTTCTTCCTTGTTGGTTCCGTAGTTTCCAATGTGTGCATTGGTGGTTACCATGAGTTGCCCGAAGTAGGACGGATCCGTAAAAATTTCCTGATAGCCCGTCATTCCCGTATTAAAGCAAACTTCTCCAAAGGCACTGCCTTCTTTATTACCTACTGCCTTTCCGTGAAAAACAGTTCCGTCTGCGAGTAAAATGATGGCCGGTTTTCTGGTTTGGTATTTCATATGGAAAATAATTTGTCAAAGATACTTCAAATGAGTTTTTCCTGAGCCTGAAAGAATTCAAAAGTTGTAAACAAAAAAAAGGAGTGAAAATTTTCACTCCTTTCTCAACTTAATTTAAAAAGTTCGTCAGCATCTGTTTGACATCTGAGTCCTTTTTGAACGAGAGCTTGTTCTCCGAAGCAAATGCTTCGAGGTCGTCAGCCCTGCCACCAACAAGTTCAAGGATATTTTTCTTTTTCAATTTAAATGTCTTGAATGAGTTCTTCCGTTTCACATAGTAGGAGAACTTCTGCACATACTTACTGGGGCGATTCACCTGAGGGTTATTTGACCCTTCCAGTAAATACATATAATATTCTTTAAGGATTGAGAATTTATCACCTTCATAGATCACTTCAAAAGTCTTTGTACCTCGCACAGCGGGAAAATACATGTTCTTAAACGTCCGTGAATTGATAGTAATCTCTTCAATGTTCTCAAAATTAAAAACGAACACTGAGTCCTTATTGATCTGAGACTCGAAAACATCTCTGTCAATATTGTAATTGATGTTCTTGAGCAGCAGTTTTTTGTCTGAATTCAGCACTGTAAACACCGCAATGTTATTCCACGTCTTGAACAAATGAAATCTGCCCTTAATGTTCTTGGGTGGGTTAATAACGGTAGAGCTGGTTCCTATGTTCGCCCCGTCCGGTCCAAAAGTGGCCAGTGCGGCCAGGTTGTTATTCTGCGGATCTACCGCATTCCTTAGCTGACCCTGTGTGGTAAAGGTCAATAACAGGAACGAACAAATAATTAGTTTCTTCATCATAAATCTCACTCTTCGGTAATAATATTGCCTGATTTTATTGTCTGTTCATAAAAATAGTTAACATGCGCGCTACATCCTTCTCGTCCTTAAAGGATAGTTTGTTCTGCTTCGCATACTGGGCCATGTCGTCCGATTTATCTTTGACCAGCCCCAGAATATTCTTCTTTTTAAACTTGAATGGTTTGATGGAATTTCCCTTCTTAACGAAATAGTTCCCTTTATGCTCGATCTTTCTCTTGGATCGGTTCACCATTGGGTTAGGATCCGACTCATGAATAACGATCTCATAGTTTTTAAGCACTGAAAATTCCTGGCTCTCGTAAATCACTTCATAGTTCTCATTGGCTCTTTTCGAGGGATTGTAAATGCTCTTAAAAACCTGATCGTTGATCACAATTCGATTAAACATGGAAAGGTCGAAGGAAACTACCGAATCATTATCGATCTTCGACATGAATGCAGATTTCACGAGGTGATAGTTCATGTTGTCGAAGATGTATCTCTTATCGTCCACTTCGATCACTCCGCGATTCTTCCATCCGTCAAATAGTAACACGGTACCGTCGGTAGGTTCTGACCCAAAACGGATGTTGTCAAAATCCCGGGCACTACCGAACGCTTCAATCTTTATAATGTCTTCAGGGTTTATGATAAGGGTACCTGAGTCTATCCCTCCCAATCCAAGGGAATTGGACGGATCACCAAATATCCCCGTATTGATATTTGAAGACGTGTTCGTGTTTGTATTCTGGTTCTGTAATTGAGCGTTAGCCCCGATCCAGGATACTATTGCAAGGCATAAAACAATTTTTTTCA
>CAZTLE010000158.1:0-9599 GCA_964614415.1 uncultured Aureitalea sp.
TGGAGGCTCATTCATCTGTCCGAAAACGAAAGTCGCTTTGGACTCTTTCATGGCTTTCTTGTCAACCTTGGTCAGATCCCATCCTCCTTCTTCCATGGAGTGCAGGAAGTCATCACCGTACTTGATAATTCCGGATTCCAACATTTCACGAAGCAAGTCGTTTCCTTCACGAGTACGCTCTCCTACTCCGGCAAACACAGAAAGACCTCCGTGTCCTTTAGCAATGTTATTAATAAGTTCCTGGATAAGTACTGTCTTTCCTACCCCGGCTCCACCGAACAATCCAATCTTACCACCTTTTGCATAAGGCTCGATAAGGTCGATTACTTTAATTCCGGTGAAAAGCACTTCGGTAGAAGTAGAAAGGTCTTCAAATTTTGGCGCCTCACGGTGAATTGGAAGTCCGTTATCTCCTTCTTTGGGAAGGTTCCCGATTCCGTCGATAGCATCTCCAATTACGTTAAAAAGACGTCCGTATACGTCCTCACCAATTGGCATCTGAATAGGAGCACCGGTAACTACAGCATCCACACCACGGCTTAATCCGTCGGTAGAATCCATAGAAATGGTTCGTACCGTATTTTCACCAATGTGCGACTGTACTTCAAGTACCAGCGTGTTTCCGTTGTTATCCACTTCCAATGAATCATAGATCTTGGGAAGTTCAACACCACTGGCAAACTCTACGTCTACCACCGGACCAATAATTTGAGCAACTTTTCCTGAAACGTTTGACATTATTAACTGTTTATTTTTTAGTACTGTTAGGAGATTAAAATGCCCCTTGTTTTTAACGGTGCAAAGATAGCTTTTTAAATTCTAAAATCGCAATGGGAGGTAGTAAAATTTTAGTGTGGTTTTAGGGGTAAGCTCTTGTACCCACAGACGGAGACATTTTCATTCGAATCTCCTCCTTAGCAGCTTCTTCGTCACCCCATCCTTCGACCGCAGAGGGATCCGAATCGTAATTCAAGAACCAGCCTTCAATCATGTCGGTTAGCGTTGGATATTTTTGTAATAATTCTTCAAATGAACCGGCAGAAACAGTTTGAAATTTAGGGTCGGAAGGAATAGCAATGATTTTGAAGTCCGATTCGCCATCATCGACAAGCTTCAACATTCCCATAGGGATGACCTCGATGACAGTTCCCGTAGGAAGACTTTCGCATATCACAAGAATGTCCAGGGCATCACCATCACCCCCCTTTTCGGGGTCGGAATAGGTAGAGGGTATAAAGCCGTAATTACCGGGATACGGCAAGTAGTTTATGATACGGTCTTGTCCATCACGCTGATCAACCTCAAACTTTCTTGTCGACTTGTTATACTCAATCTTTTTATTGGTACCAGCCGGAATTTCGATAATACAGTACACCTTGCCTTCCAATGTCATTGCAGGCAGGGTACTTATATCTGCTGGTTTACACGCCACAAGTGAGATCGCCAGAATAACTGTCGCAAGAAACTGTTTGCGTAGGGCCGCAAATGCCATAGGGTTTTTTCTGAATTATTCTACTGTTACCGACTTCGCCAGGTTTCTAGGCTGATCTACATTTCTGCCGAGCATTACGGCAATGTAGTAGGATAACAATTGAAGGGGTATAGTAGTAACTAAAGGTGTTAGCGTTTCAGGAGTTTTTGGCACTTCCATCACGTAATCCGCCAGGTCGCGAACGGTAGTGTCTCCTTCGGTCACAACGGCAATGATCTTTCCATGACGGGATTTGATCTCCTGAATATTGCTCACCACCTTCTCGTAGTGGTTAGAGTTCACCGCAATAACGACCACAGGCATCTGCTCATCGATAAGCGCGATGGGGCCGTGTTTCATTTCTGCCGCAGGATATCCCTCGGCATGGATATAGGAGATCTCTTTGAGTTTAAGGGCTCCTTCCAGGGCAACCGGGAAGTTATAACCCCTTCCGAGGTATAAGAAATTAGCAGCCTCCATGAAGATCGCCGCAATCTCACGAATCTCATCGGCACTTTCCAGGGCCTCTTGCACTTTGGCAGGAATCATTTCCAACTCATGCAGATGAAGCATATAGTCACTATGCGAAATAGTTCCCTTGATCTTGGCCAGTTTTAACGCAATCATCGTAAGTACTGTGATCTGCGTTGTAAAGGCCTTGGTAGAGGCAACTCCGATCTCCGGACCGGCATGCGTATAGGTACCACTATGTGTTTCACGGGAGATCGTAGATCCCACTACATTGCATATTCCGTAGACAAATGCACCTTTCTCCTTTGCAAGTTTGATGGCCGCCAGTGTATCGGCTGTTTCACCACTTTGAGAGATCGCAATGACGACATCTTTTTCGGTGATGATCGGGTTTCTGTATCTGAATTCAGAGGCATACTCCACCTCCACCGGAATACGGGCCAGATCTTCAAAAATATACTCGGCTACCAGTCCTGCGTGCCAGCTTGTTCCACAGGCTACGATAATGATCCGGTCGGCATTGGTAAACTTCTGGATATGGTCCTCAAGACCACCCAACTTCACAATCCCTTCATTGGCCAGTAATCTTCCTCTATAAGTATCTTTAATTACGGTGGGCTGCTCGTAGATCTCTTTCAGCATGAAGTGGTCAAAACCACCCTTTTCGATCTGCTCCAGATTCATTTGAAGCTCGTGAATATAAGGGGCTACGAGGCTGTCATCTTTGATTTTACGGATCTTTACATCACGTCCTTTACGGATGATGGCCATTTCTTCGTCCTTCAGGTAAATAGCGTTGTTCGTAAACTCAATAAAAGGAGTAGCGTCACTGGCAACAAAGAACTCGTCCTCTCCAATTCCAATAGCTAACGGACTTCCCAGGCGCGCCACCACGATCTCATCCGGTTTACGCTTATCAAAAAGTGCAATTGCATATGCACCAACCACCTGGTTAAGTGCAATTTGAACAGCCTTTCCAAGCTTTACCTCTTCGTTCTTCATTACGTCCTCAATGAGGTTGACCAACACTTCAGTATCGGTATCGGAAGTAAAAGAGTACCCTCTTTTCTCCAATTCCTGTTTGATGGCCGCATAATTCTCGATAATCCCGTTGTGAATGATCACAAGGTTTCCGCTGTTCGAATAATGTGGGTGCGAGTTTATATCGTTAGGAACACCGTGGGTGGCCCATCGTGTATGACCTATGCCCAGCTTTCCATTGGTAGCTATGTCTGTTTTAACCCGAAGCTCGAGATCGGTTACTTTTCCCTTGGTCTTGGCAAGTTGGATATCGGTACCGTCGTACAGTGCCACTCCGGCACTGTCATAGCCACGGTATTCAAGTCGTTTTAATCCGTTTAAGATAATGGGATAGGCATCCCTGTTTCCGATGTATCCAACAATTCCACACATAGCATTCGAGTTTTATTCGGGTTTAGTATAGGAAATCTCAAGGCGTAGGCGTTTATCAAGCATGGGGGACAAATTTCCGTGTAGTACCGTACCTTGACGGGCAATGATACTACTGGCAGGTATGGTTTCAACTCCCGGGGACTGAGTACTTTCAAGATCCTGGAAATCAGTAACCAATACGTTCTGAGTTACCAACAATCCCAAAGGTACATTAATAGAATCATTATTAATAATGTTACTTACGTGCTGGGTAACTCTCATTTTATAAAAAATTCCATTCTCATCACTGCCTCTTTCCAGTGGCCCCAGATGAATGTTCAGTGCATTCACTGCTTCTTCCGTGGCGGTAATATCAAAGAATCGGTCCTGTTCCAGGAAGCGGCCGTTGTCGGCATCTATTATGAGTACTCTATGAGGCTCTGCGGCACCACCTGTGACTTTCTCCTGATCCACGTAGAACACCAGATTCGCATCATTCACCAGAATTTCTTCTCTCCTCAGGGAATCCAGTACATCCGGCACTCCGTTCTCGCCTAACTCTCCGTTGGCGCCTTCTTCGTCCACATCATCAAAAAGTTCTACAATCGTAATAATCCCTTCTCCTCCCTGAATGTACAGGGTCTCTTCGCCCTCCTCAACATCAGGATCCATCAAAGCGGCCTCAATAGAGCCGGGACGCTGGTTATCGAAGGTATTGACATTGACGCCCGCGAAATCCAGGATGTAGGTATTATTATTCGTATTTACCAGTGTGTCATTGCCGGTGATAGTAGTTGCCTCATTGGTATACCGTAAAGTGACATTGGCAGCAGCGGCATTGAACAAAAACATATTATCTCCGCCATCAATTTCTTCCACCTTGAAATACAAACCGCGCAGGTACTCCTTAAAGTTGTTGTTATTGTCCAGTACCTGATCGCCTTCCATATCGATGATCCGCTCATTGAAGAAGTCCAACGGCAATTCAACGTTCAAGCCAGGCTGCACGAGAATGGTGTCATTAACCATAGTAACCTCGTTGTCGACAGTCTGCTCAAAGGGCACTATGAACTCATCTTGCTCGGCCACAGGCACAAAATCTTCAACAACAGTAGTTATATTTCCCTGTACGTCTCCGCTAATCAGGTTGCTCTCAAACATGTTCCGCTGGTTGGAGTAATACCTTTGCGGTTCTTCAAAACCGGTATCCGGGTCCAGATCCCTCAAAAGGAAATTGGACTCGAAAATGGAAATTCGCAGCGGACTGTCCCCGTAAACGGAATCCAGCGTAAATGTTGTTCCGTCATCGGTTTGAACCGATTGATTGAAAAAAGGCACGCTTAATATGACGCTGTATAGCTGAGGATTCACTCCAAAATCCGGGCTCGCGGCCTGCATGGTCAATTGTCCGAGAAAGTTGGAAGTTACCTTTCCGTACACCGGATCATTATAAACTCCCAAACGGTACGAAGGAAGGTTGTTGGTTTGTACCGGTACAAGCTTCCGGCTGTAGGAAACTACGGGGTATGTAGTCGTTGTGATATCAACGTTTTGATCGATAATATTTGTACCAATGGTATTAAAGTCTTCTTCACAGGAGGCGAAAGCCACGATCAACGACAACACCACCACAAACTTTGGCAATAGATTTTTACTTTTCATAAGACAGAAAACGTGCGGTTACACCAATACTTCAGAGCGATAAAAATCCAAATACGCTTCGGAAAACTCCTCCATATTATAATACTTTAACACTGGCTTTTCAGTTTTTTTAAGATAGTTTTCGAGGTCTTTTGGTATGTCGTGTGAACCGATGACCACAGCATCCGAATTATCGATCGCGACTTTCATAACGCTTACATAATCGGGTTCTTTCAAATCGGTCACCTTTTCTTCCTCGATTCCGTCAAACTTGATCTTTTCGATCAGTTCCGTATTTAACGTTCCATCGAAGCCATGATTGTATACCGATGTGACAATCTTGCTGTTTTCAAACAACGGTTCGTTGCTGTAGTAGTTTCTTAAGTATAATGGCAGGAAAGATGCTAACCACCCGTGAACATGGATAATATCGGGAGACCAGTTCAACTTCTTGACAGTCTCAATAACTCCTTTAGCAAAGAAAATGGCACGCTCGTCATTATCTTCGAAGAAGTTACCATCTTCATCACCGTAGGTAGCTTTTCGCTTAAAATAATCCTCGTTATCAATGAAGTACACCTGCATCCGTTCCTTGGGAATGGATGCCACTTTAATGATCAATGGCATGTCCAGGTCATTGATGACCAGGTTCATCCCTGAGAGACGGATCACTTCGTGTAGCTGATGCCGTCGCTCGTTGATATTTCCATAACGGGGCATAAAAATTCGAATCTGCCCTCCGTTATTGTTTACCATCCTTGGTGCCTCAAACGACATGGAAGAAATCTCGGTCTCCGGAAGATATGGAATTACTTCAGAAGACACATACAAGACTCTTTTATCTTTCATAAAATCGGTACTTTGTTGACGTTGTTATTAAAAACATGCAAAATTACGAAAATTTATGAAGAAAGCAGGTAATATGGTAATTTTGAACACCGCTAAATATCCTGTATGAACATACTTTCCAGTAAAGCAGCTCTCAATGAAACGCTCCTTCGGGTGTGGGAGTCCAATATATCCATAGGGCTTGTGCCCACCATGGGCGCTCTGCATGAAGGGCATTTAGCACTGGTAAAGCGTGCGCTCGCCGAAAATGAGTTGGCGGTAGTTTCGATTTTCGTGAATCCCACGCAATTTAATAACGCCGGCGATCTTGAAAAATATCCCAGAACACTGGAAACCGATATTGCACTGCTAAAAACCGTTAGTCCCAACATTTTGGTCTTTAACCCCCCGGCGTCTGATCTTTATGATGGAAATGTCGTCTCGACACCTTATAATTTCGGAGGTCTGGAAAATGAAATGGAAGGAAAGCACCGTACCGGGCATTTCGATGGTGTGGGTACCGTCCTCAACCTGTTATTCCGCACCGTAAAGCCCACACGGGCCTATTTCGGAGAAAAGGACTTTCAGCAGTTACAGATCGTGCGGAAGCTGGTCGAGATCGAATCCCTTCCCGTTGAAGTTGTTGGTTGCGACATTGTTCGCGAGCCGAACGGAGTGGCCATGAGCTCACGCAACAAGCGGTTAACGAAGGTACAATTTGAAGCGGCTTCCCTTATTTCCGAAACCCTTTCCGAAGTAAAAGAACACTTCGACAACCTGAGCATTCCCAAGCTTGAAGCCCTTGCCCATAGTCGATTCGAGGATCACCCCATACTTCGACTCGAATATTTTGAAATTGCGAACACCAGGACACTCAAAACGGCCAAACGAAAACGAAAGGGAAATACCTACCGTGCCTTTACAGCCGTGTTTGCCGGTGAGGTGAGACTCATTGATAATATGGCGTTGAATTGAGTGGTTAGTATTGAGTAGTGAGATGTGAGATGTGAGATGTGAGACTTCATTAATCAGCCTTCGAAATTCGTAATTCAACAATCGTCATTCGAAATTCGTCATTCTACATTCATTAGTCTCCAATCAAACCCTTTTAGTATCTTTGCGGCATGCAAATTCACGTGGTAAAATCAAAGATCCACAGGGTAAAGGTTACCGGTGCCGATCTTAACTATATTGGAAGTATTACGATCGATGAAGACCTTATGGATGCGGCCAATATTGTGCAGGGTGAAAAAGTTCAAATCGTGAACAATAATAACGGGGAGCGCCTGGAAACTTATGCGATTCCGGGACCTCGAAAAAGTGGCGAGATCACACTCAATGGCGCAGCGGCCCGAAAGGTGGCACCGGGTGATGTCCTTATTTTGATCACCTATGCGATCATGAGTGTAGAAGAAGCCAAAGAATTTAAGCCTGCTCTGGTCTTCCCGAACGAAGCCACCAACCTACTCGACTAGTTTGAATAAATCCCTTTCCAAGTTTCTTCAGATTGTGGTCCCATTGGGGCTGGGGGTATTCCTTACCTGGTATATGTATACCCGGTTCTCTCCGGAAGAACTGGAAGAGGTAAAAGAACATTTCAGAAATGCGAACTACTGGATCGTTGGCCTTTCGGTATTCTTAAGTATGCTAAGTCACCTTTTCCGGGCGTATCGCTGGAATTTTTTGTTGGAGCCTTTGGGGTACAAGCCTGCGCTTCTCAACAATTATATGGCGGTCTCTGTGGCTTATTTCATGAACATCTTTATTCCAAAGAGTGGGGAAGTTTCGAGAGGAGTTGTCATAAACCGGTATGAAAAAGTGCCGTTCGAAAAGGCTTTTGGGACTATCATTTCGGAACGGGTGGTAGATTTAGTGCTCCTTTTTCTCTTCACCGTTGTCGCCTTCATACTTCAATTTGACGCGTTGTGGGCCTACACGAAGGACATCGTTGAACCTTCCAAATTATACCCTCTTGCCGGAGCAGGAGTACTGGGACTTGTGGTACTCATCCTATTTCTAAAATACTCCAAATCCGCCTTCAGAAATAAGGTAGTGAAGTTCTTACTCGGACTTAAGGAAGGGCTTCTCAGCGTATTCAAAATGAAACGGAAATGGTCCTTTATCTTCTGGACACTGGTGATCTGGACACTTTACATATCCGCCTTCTATGTGGCCACTCTGGCCCTCAAGGAAACGGCAGGCATTCCGGTAGGAACGGTAGTTATTTCCTTTGTGGTGGGTAGTTTTGCGTTTGCCTTTACCAACAGCGGTTTTGGAGCTTATCCGATCTCAGTGGCAGGTATCCTGGCGGTATTTTCCGTACCGGAGACGGCAGGAGCTGCCTTTGGTTGGATCGTTTGGATATCACATATCGCAATGATCATTCTGTTTGGGGTTCTCTCCTTTATATTCCTTCCTATTTACAACCGTCGTCGCGGTGCAGCGTAGATTGTTTTCTTCGGAAAGAGCTATTCAAAATTTAGTATCTTTCTCCAACCTAAAGCTGTTGATCCATGAAAAAACTACTCCTTCTATGCATATGCATTGCATGCTCTTTTTCGACCTTTGCCCAGTCGAAAATTATCTATGAAGAGTTTGATTCTGCCCGCCTGGGAGAAACACGGCGTTTAAAGATCCAATTACCCCGGGATTATGAAGCCAACGTGGAAAAAGTCTATCCCATTGTACTGGTTTTAGACGCCAATTACCTCTTTGAACCTGTGGCAGGTAATGTCGATTATTTCGGATACTGGGAAGACATGCCCGAGGCCCTGGTGGTAGGCATTATGCAAGGTGACGACCGGTATGACGATTGTGCATACGATGACACCAATTTTCTTCCTGCTGAAAAGGGTGCAGAGTTCTTCGAATTTCTGGGCCTTGAACTCATTCCATACATAGATAATAATTTTAGAACGGCCAAGTTCATCATCGCCGTTGGTCATGATTTTACGGCCAATTTCATTAACTACTATTTATTTAAGGATCCACCGCTATTCAACGGATACATAAGTTTGAGTCCGGACCTCGCGCCCATGATGGATACCCGTCTTCCCGAGCGCATTCCGCAGATACCTCAGAAGATCTTTTACTATATGGCTACGGGAACCGACGATATTAAGGACCTCATGGAGATTACCGAAGATCTCAACACCAAACTAGGGCCTTTGAAAAGCGACAATTTCAATTATTATTACGACAATTTCGACGGTGCTACGCACTACTCCCTGGTGAGCCGTGGAATTCCTTCAGCCCTGGAGAAGATCTTTTCTGTCTATCGCCCCATTAGCAAGGAGGAGTACACAGAAGTGTTACTCAAACTAAAAACACCGGTGCATCAATATCTTGTCGATAAATACGGAGTGATAGAAGGTTTGTTCGGTTTAACGAACCCCATCCGAATCAATGATTTCCTCGCTACGGCTGCTGCCGCTGAAAAACTGAAGCAATGGGAATCATTGCGAGAGATTGCCACTATGGCGCGGAAGCAATATCCGGATATGGTCATGGGTGATTATTACATGGCGAGATACTACGAGGAAATGGGTGAGCCTAAAAAAGCCATGCGTACCTATCAGGGTGCCTACGACAAGGAAGAGGTCGACTTCATTACAATTGACCTGATGTTAGATAAAGCCGATAAAATCAAAGAAGATTTTGGGTATTAGGATGTATCTTTGATCCGGAATGGCCAAAACAAAAACCACCTTTTTTTGTCAGAACTGCGGAACCCAATTTGCCAAATGGCAAGGACAGTGTACGTCCTGTCGCGAATGGAATACCATTGTTGAAGAGG
>CAZTLE010000159.1:0-9551 GCA_964614415.1 uncultured Aureitalea sp.
GGAGGCTACCGAGATTTCGTCGTCATTATCTTTAAAACAGGATACGGCAATAAGCGATGCGGCGAGAACCAACGCAAATAATTTCTTTTTCATACAATTTGGGTGTTAAAACTATCTCTAGTAAACCCCTAAAATAGGTACATTATTGTAAACAAAAAAATAAAGATAAGGGTAGGAATAGTAAGGATTTAACGGGATTTCCATAAAAAGTTCCGAAATTGATGAAAAAAGTGTGTAACAAAAAATAAGGTGCTTCGTCGTAAGGATAGAATGGCCAAAAAACACCCGTGTTGCGGGATCAAAGAAACTAACCATCAAAGAGAATGAAACAAAAAGAGTTTTTAGCAACCGTACTCCCTTTTAAGGATAAGCTTTACCGGCTTGCCAAGAGGCTCCTTGTTTCAAGTGAAGAAGCAGAAGATGCTGTTCAGGAAGTGTATTTGAAATTATGGAAGGGGAAGCACCAGATCAAGAATTATAAGAACCCTGAGGCCTTTGCCATTACAATGACCAAGAATTATTGTCTGGACAGGCTGAAATCCAAACAGGCTTCCAACCTGAAGATCGTTCATAATAATTTTCAGAATTCTGAGAATATCGAACGCAAGGTAGAAGCAAATGACGGAGTTTCATTGGTTTTTAAGATCATGGAGACCCTACCGGAGCAGCAACGGATCATTCTTCAGCTTAGAGATGTAGAACAATATGAATTCGCCGAGATCGCCAAAATGCTCGACAGTAATGAAACCGCAGTGCGCGTAGCGCTGTCGAGAGCGAGAAAGGCAGTAAGACAACAGCTAATAAAACAATATAACTATGGAGTTAGCTAATATTGAACAGTTACTCGATGTGTATTTCGAAGGAAATACCACCCTCGAACAAGAGGCCGAATTGCGCGATTACTTCGCCGGTGATGAAGTAGCACCTCATTTATCAGTGTATCAGGACTTGTTCCTGAGCTTTGAGCAAGCCGGAAAGGAGGGGTCACAACGCACCCTTACGTTTCCTGATTCGGGCCGTACGAAGAGGATATGGAATTTTAGTATCGCGGCTTCGTTGGTGGTAGCACTGGGAATTTCAGGGCTGATGTACTTCGGAGGTTCTAACGACCCTTATACTCAGGAAGAACGCATCGCCATGGAAAATTGGGAGAAAAGCAAAGAAATGCTCCTGCTGTTATCTGAAAACCTGAATAAAGGCACTTCAGAATTAGCTCATATCTCTGAGTTTACAGAATCCAAAAACAAAGTTTTAAAATAGAACAACAAAGAAAAAATAACCCAAAAATCAAATTGATATCCAAAATGAAAAAGTTAGCAATCCTATTGGTACTCCTTATAAGCCCAATGATCGCCATGGCACAGAATCCTTTCGACAAGTTCGAAAATGAAGATGACGTATCATCGGTAATCGTAACCAAGAATATGTTCAAACTGTTGAGCACTATCGACTTCGAGTCAGACGATCCCGAAGTACAGGATTATAAGGAATTGGTGAACAGTCTTAATAACATTAAGATCTTTACGACGGATAACCCTTCAGTGGCTAAGCGTATGAACGACGCCGTTGCCGGTTATGTGTCCGGATCCGGATCACTTTCCGAACTAATGCGTGTTAAGGAAGACGACAAGAATATTAAGTTCTATTCCAAGGAAGGAAAGAACGAGAATTATGTGAGTGAGTTGCTTATGCACATGGTAGGTAACGTAGACGGTGAGAAACTTTCAGTGATCATGTCCATTACAGGTGACATCGATCTTAAGAAGATCTCCAAACTTACAAAAGACCTGAACGTTCCCGGTAGTGAGGAATTGAAGAACCTGGACAAGAAAAACTAAACGAAAAAACTAACAACCATGGCTCAAGTCACAAAGTATATAATTGGGTTGGGTATCGCGCTACTGTCTTTATATAGCTGTAG
The DNA here is from genome assembly GCA_964614415.1 of uncultured Aureitalea sp. Taxonomy (GTDB): domain Bacteria; phylum Bacteroidota; class Bacteroidia; order Flavobacteriales; family Flavobacteriaceae; genus CAZTLE01. The sequence goes on from CAZTLE010000159.1 coordinate 1,922, forward strand.
TAACGGATCCTCCCTGCAGACCTACCTGGTCGACAAACAAGAAGATGACAACTTCATGAAGGTGGATATTGCGGCCAGTCTCCTGAAATCGGACGATAACAACCTGAGTCAGGAAGAACTGGATGTCCTCAATACCATTAAGAAGGTGAACGTTGTTGCCCTGCCTATCTCCAGCGATAATGCAGAGCAATATCAGACCGAGAAGAAAAAGGTGAAAGAGATCCTGTCCCAGGAGAAATACAAGACGCTTATGAAGATGGGCTCCAATAATAAGGGAGCCACCCTTAAGTACATGGGGGAAGAAGATGCGATCGACGAGATCATAGTCTTTGCCAGTGACGAAGAGCGCGGGTTTGCGTTGTTCCGCCTATTGGGGAATGACATGCGACCTGATAAGATGATCAAGCTGATGAATTCCATTGACAAGGGAGATGTGGATGTCTCCAAGTTCAGCGGCATAGGCGAAATCTTCACAGGTCAGTTTGAAAGAAACACTACTACCGAGGATAGTTTTGAAGTGATTGAGCTGAAGACCGAGGAAGTAGATGATGAGGATTCCGAAACTTCGGAAGACCAAAGTTCATAATGTGAATAAAAGGTGAATACGAAAGGCTCCGCTAAGCGGGGCTTTTTTTATATCCCCGTGTAATTGGAGGGCGTTACCGCTTTCATTTCCTCCTTAAGCCCTTCGGAAACATCCAGGCCGTCTATAAACTCGGATATCGATTCCCGGGTAACTTTGCTGTTGGTTCGCGTAAGTCCTAAAAGGGCTTCATAGGGATTGGGATGCCCTTCACGGCGCAGAATGGTTTGTAGGGCCTCGGCCACAACCGCCCAATTATCTTCCAGGTCCTGTTCGAACTTCGCTTCGTTGAGTAAAAGCTTATCGAGACCCTTAAGCGTCGATTGCAACGCGATGATCGTATGCCCCATGGGAACACCAATGTTACGGAGTACAGTGCTATCGGTCAGATCCCGCTGTAAACGGCTTACAGGGAGTTTGGAGGACAAATGCTCAAAGATGGCATTGGCAATACCTAAATTTCCCTCGCTGTTCTCAAAGTCAATCGGATTCACTTTATGCGGCATGGCGCTGGATCCTATCTCTCCGGCCTTGATCTTCTGTTTGAAATAATCCATGGATACATAGGTCCAAATATCCCGGTCCAGATCGATCAATATTGTGTTTATGCGCTTCAAGCAGTCGAACAAAGCGGCCATGTGATCGTAGTGCTCGATCTGCGTGGTAGGAAACGAGTGATGTAGTCCTAATTTCTCCTGAACGAACTGCTGTCCGAAGTTGCGCCAGTCAAACTGCGGATACGCAATATGATGCGCATTAAAGTTCCCGGTAGCTCCACCAAATTTAGCTGCGCTCTTGATGTCGTTCAGCAAATCGAACTGTTCGTGAATACGAACTACGAATACATCTATTTCCTTGCCCAGGCGTGTAGGAGAAGCGGGTTGGCCATGTGTCCTTGCCAACATAGGAACATCTTTCCATTCGTCCACCAGCTCTTCGAGCTTGCTTTTTACTTCCAAAAGCAATGGGACATACACTTCATTCATTGCTCCCTTGAGTGAAAGCGGGATGGCTGTGTTGTTTATGTCCTGGGAGGTGAGACCGAAGTGAATAAATTCTTTATGATTCTGAAGGCCAAGAGCGTCAAATTGCTCCTTGATGAAGTATTCAACGGCCTTCACATCGTGATTGGTCGTCTTTTCGATCTCCTTGACACGGGCTGCATCTTCTGAAGAGAAGTCCATGTAGATCTTCTGAAGGTCCGCAAAACGCGCCGTATCAAAATCGGACAATTGTGGCAAGGGCAGTTCCACCAGCGCAATGAAATATTCAATCTCTACCTGAATCCTGTATTTGATAAGGGCCTCTTCCGAAAAGAAGGGTACAAGAGATTGCGTTTTGGAAGCATATCTTCCATCAATGGGTGAAATGGCTTGAAGTGCTTGTTTGGCCATGTGCGGAACTTTAAAGGGGCAAAGATAGTTGATTCGCGGGTGATTTCAGAATCAGGCTTTCCTTATTTTTTCAAGTATTTTTCTTCCCCGGGATTTGTATCCGGGACTGCCGGTGTGAATGTTCCGTTCAAGTATTTGTACCAGTTCAGGATGTATCCAATCGAACTCGGTCCCCAAATAATATAAGCAGAGCATGGCGCGTGCCTGACAGGCAATTTTCTGATCGGTGATCATCCAGTCGAAGCAGCATTCGGTCATGATCTCTTTATGCTTTTCGGAGAATGCTTCTCTCAGCGCGGGATCTTTCTTCTTGTAGTATCGCAGCACGAGCATTTCACAAATATGTGACAGGGGCCGTACCGACTGATCCTTATAAGCTCCCGGAAGGTTTTCAAAAAAGGAGTCGAGGTGAGGATAGAGCATGGACAGGTCTTCCTTACAAACAAATTCCAGGACCCAAAGCGCCTTGAAAGAGATCTTTTCATCGTGCTTGAAGGAGTAGGTAAGGAGTTCCGGAAAGGTCTCGGGATGATCGATCACCCAAAGAGCACCACCTAACCGATTCTCCCGGTACGCCTTTTCATAACTGAGTTGCTCGAATAAACCGCTCTTATTTGTCATGCTGAATTCCAGTTGAAATTTTGAGTGCTAAATGTTTTGAAGTTTTAAGTGTTAAATGTTGAATTTTAAATTTCTATCCATAAACCATAAACCATAAACCATAAACCATAAACCATAAACCACTAACCTCTAATCTCATTCATACTTTGAATCGCCATAGGCACTCCAACGGTAGCCTTTTCGGCAAAGACAGTAATTCGCCCGTCTGGTGTTGACGATAATGAAGGATTCGGATCCACGAAGAATGTCCTGGAATGTGAAGGTGCGTATTGCATAAGGCCGGCAGCCGGATATACCTGCATGGAGGTGCCTACGATCATGATGGCATCTGAGATCTCAACCAGGGAAGCGGCCACTTCGATCATCGGAACCATTTCACCGAACCAAACAATATGAGGTCGCAGTTGTGAGCCTTTTTCACAGGTATCGCCCAAATTAATGTCGGTTTTCCAATCCAGTACAATCGACTCGTCTAACGTACTTCTTGCTTTCAGTAATTCACCGTGTAAATGAACCACTCGCGTACTACCGGCCCGCTCATGCAGATCGTCCACGTTTTGGGTGATCACAACGACCTCGTGCTGTTGTTCCAATTCGGCAATGGCCATATGAGCTGCATTGGGTTGCACCTCAAAGAGCTGTCTGCGTCGCTGATTATAAAAATCCAATACTAATTCTTTATTGCGCGTCCATCCCTGGGGAGAGGCAACTTCCATAACGTCATGCCCTTCCCAAAGGCCTCCGCTATCTCTAAATGTGTTGATGCCACTTTCGGCACTTACACCGGCTCCTGTGAGTACTGCTATCTTCATTACCGTGCAAGTTATACAAGTTTTTTGAATAACTTCATCCCGAATTACGAGCGATTTGGACACCGAATTATTTACATATCTACAATCGTACCTTACCGACCGGCGCCGGGAACTCTTTCAAACAGTGCTGGCGGATAGAACTCGTCACTTCACAGTGGTCACGGAAGATGTGTATCAGCTTCACAATACCAGTGCCGTAATGCGCAGCTGCGATGTGTTTGGAATACAAGACCTGCATGTGGTGGAAGAAGACCTTGGAAAGCGCATCGACAAGGAGATTGCCATGGGGGCCCAAAAGTGGGTGAGTTTGCATCGCCATGATTCCATCGGTTCCTGTATTAAGAGTCTTAAGGAACAGGGGTATCAGATCATCGGTACCAGCCCTCATGAGCGTTCATCCATGTTATCCGATTTTGATGTGACCCGCAAGACGGCTTTCTTATTCGGACAGGAAGGCGAGGGTTTGAGCGAGAAGGCCATGGAGGAAGCAGATGGCTGCCTTAAGATCCCTATGTTCGGTTTTACCGAAAGTCTCAATATCTCAGTTTCCGTGGCTATTGTGCTTCACGATGTAGTCACGAGATTACGAAAATCTGAAGTTGCCTGGGGACTGTCAGAAAGTGAAAAGCGAGCATTGGAAATGGAGTGGACCATGAAGTCCATCAAGAGCGTGGATGCCATTATAGAACGCTACAGGCAAGCTGAAAAAAATTCGTAGCTTTAGCCGTAACCAAAAAATAACTGATATGATGATTGCAGTCTACATTCTGGCAGGGATAGTGGGACTTTTCCTGTTACTGGCTTTAATCGCCCCGAAAAGTTACGATGTAAGTCGTAGTATTGAGATTAATCGCTCAACTAGTGATGTATTCGACTATTTGAAGTATGTAAAAAACCAGGACAACTGGTCTCCCTGGAAGAAGAAAGATCCCAATATGAAGCAGACCTTCACGGGTACCGATGGACAGGTGGGATTCGTTTCCCGTTGGGAGGGGAATAAACACGTAGGTGTTGGAGAACAAGAGATCAAGAGTATTGACGACGTCAACAAGATCATTAAAACGGAGTTGCGCTTTCTTAAACCCTGGAAGTCGGTTAGTGATGCCTATATCAATGCTGATGCTGCAGGAGACGGTAAAACAAAAGTTGTGTGGGGTTTTTCCGGAAAACACCCAATCCCGGCCAATATTTTCATGTTGTTCATGAACATGGATAAGGCCGTGGGCAAGGACTTCGATGAAGGGTTGGCCGAACTTAAAGGTATACTTGAAAGCTAGAAGTTATGGAACACAACGTGGTAGCCTGGTTCGAAATTCCTGTGACAGATATGGACAGAGCCAAGGCGTTTTACGAATCGGTGTTCAAGGTCACTATTGACGTCCAGGATTTCGGCGGATTGCTAATGGGTTTGTTTCCCGGAGATCCCGGCAAACCAGGAGCTTCCGGAAGCCTCGTCAAACAAGAGACTTACATACCAAGTCAGGAAGGTCCGCTTATTTACTTTTACAGCCCTGATCTCGCCGATGAGATGAGTCGGGTAGTGGATGCAGGGGGTAAGGTATATCAGGATAAGATGTTGATTTCCGATGAAGTTGGATACATGGGCGTGTTTATTGATACTGAAGGCAACAGAATTGCTATGTATTCAACACCATAAGGCAGCACCAAATGAAATTGGTCTTCGCTACGCACAATGAAAACAAATTCAAAGAAGTACAGGCTTTGATGCCCGATCATATCGAGCTTCAAAGCCTGACTCATATTGGATGTCATGACGACATACCTGAAACGGCCGATACCATTGAAGGCAATGCCCTGTTAAAGGCCCACTACGTTCGGGATAATTACGGTCTTCCCTGTTTTGCGGATGATACGGGACTGGAAGTCACAGAGCTGGACGGAGCACCCGGGGTATATAGTGCGCGCTATGCCGGACCTGAAAAGGATGCCAATGCCAATATGGAAAAGCTGCTTTTGGCTTTAAAACCTTCGACCGATAGAAGTGCGCAATTCAAAACTGCGATCGCATTGGTGAATGGCACACATGAAGACCTTTTTCTCGGTATTTGCAAAGGAGAGATCACCAAAGCGCCCAGAGGTGAAAAGGGATTCGGGTATGACCCCATATTTCAACCAGCAGGACACGAAAAGACCTTTGCCGAAATGTCCCTGGAGCTTAAGAGTGAGATTGGGCATAGGGGCAAAGCCATACGCGAGTTGCTATCTTATTTGCAGCGCTGAACCATTAATTCATTGAAATAGACTACTTTTGCGGCCTGAAGCCTCAGCGTGAGGCCGTGTTCCCTGAAGCTGTGGTTATTTGTCGAACGCTTCCCAAGAACACAAATAACCAAATACAGCTATATGCAATCCTTTCAAGTGTTAGGCCTTGAAGAAGAACTTCTTAAGGCTATTACGGATTTGGGTTTTGAAACCCCTTCCGAGGTTCAGGAAAAGACCATTCCTGTCCTATTAGGTAAAGAGACCGATATGGTCGCTCTGGCCCAGACCGGGACCGGTAAAACAGCGGCCTTTGGCTTTCCCATGCTCCAGAAGATCAATGTAGACAGCCGAACAACCCAGGGGCTCATACTCTCTCCCACGAGAGAGCTTTGTCTTCAAATTACCAACGAACTGAAACAATACGGAAAGTACCTTCCCGGTCTTAACGTAGTTGCTATATACGGAGGAGCCAGTATTTCAGAACAGGCGAACAGAATTAAGAAAGGCGCTCAGGTAGTAGTGGCCACTCCGGGTCGTATGAAGGACATGATCGGGCGTAAGATGGTAGATATTTCAAAAATTGAATACTGCGTTCTGGACGAGGCCGATGAGATGTTGAATATGGGATTCTACGAGGATATTACCGATATTCTGTCTCATTCTCCTGAAGACAAAAGCACCTGGCTTTTTAGCGCTACGATGCCCAAAGAAGTGGCACGCATTGCCCAAAAATTTATGCATGATCCCATTGAGATTACTGTGGGGCAGAAGAATATCGGCGCTGAGAATGTAACCCATGAGTACTACCTCGTGAATGCACGGGATCGATATCTGGCGTTGAAACGACTGGCAGATGCCAATCCGGACATTTTTTCCGTGGTTTTTTGCCGAACAAAACGGGATACGCAGAAGGTTGCGGAACGACTTATTGAGGATGGCTACAATGCCGCTGCCCTGCACGGAGATCTGAGTCAGAACCAGCGAGACCTCGTGATGAAATCATTCAGAACCCGCCAGATCCAAATGTTGGTAGCTACCGACGTAGCAGCCAGGGGGATTGATGTGGATGACATTACACATGTGATCAATTATCAGCTGCCAGATGAGATCGAAACGTATACGCACCGCAGTGGCCGTACCGGTAGGGCTGGAAAGACAGGAGTCTCTATGGTAATTGTTTCGAAGAGTGAAGTTCGGAAGATAAAAGCTATTGAAAAGATCATCCAGAAGTCTTTTGTGAAGAAGGACGTTCCTGGCGGTATGCAGATCTGTGAAATTCAATTGTTCCACCTGGCGAATAGCATTAAGAAAACGGAGATCAATCATGACATTGATCCGTATTTGCCCAATATCAACGAAGTGCTTTCTGCATTCAGTAAAGAAGAACTGATCAAGAAGGTTTTTTCGGTTGAGTTTTCCAGGTTTTACAACTACTACCAAAATGCACCCGATCTGAATGTAGATTCGGGAGAGGCACCGGTCAAATCGGAGCACAGTCTGCGCTATTTTATCAGTTTGGGACGCAAAGACCATTTCGATTGGATGAGCTTGAAGGATTTTTTGAGAGATCTTTTGGGACTTGGAAAAGAAGATGTGTTCAAGGTAGATGTTATGAACACCTTTTCTTTTTTTAATACCGATGTGAAGCATAAAGAACTGGTGCTTTCGGCATTTGAAGACTTTGTATTGGATGGCCGACGCGTTTTTGTAGAGGTGTCCAAAGAAGGCCGAAGAAAAGGAGGTGGAAAGTCCGGAAAAGGGAAAGATCGTGTAAGGAAGCGGGGTAAATTCCGAACTGATGAGAAACCGAAATTTAAAGGCAAGAACCGAAGAAAGAACAGACGCCCTGATTCAAAGGGGACCGGAGGGAAGCGAAGAAGAAGGGGCTAGAGTTTTGAGTTTTAAGTGTTGAGCTTTAAATTTTGAGTTTTGAATTTTAAATTCCTAAACCCTAAACCCTAAACCCTAAACCCTAAACCCTAAACCCTAAACCCTAA
>CAZTLE010000160.1:0-9454 GCA_964614415.1 uncultured Aureitalea sp.
AACGTCCCGAACAGGAGAATTGAAAACTTGGGGATCAAACCCCAGGAAAGATCCATGATATAATACGCCAGGAGGATCGTAATAGTTTGATGCAGGATATAAAAGGGATACACGGCTTCATTGCAATACGAAAGAGTCTTGCTGGGCTTGTTGAGGAGTTTGGTGCCAAATCCGAAAAGGGTTAGAATCCAGGCCCACAGGTTAAACACTTTCAACAGGGCTTCGGAAAAATGAACCGCCATACCGTCCTCGAAGATCATGCGGATACCCAGAAGCATCCCGAATCCTACAATACCAAATACCAGAAAGCGGAATCGATATTTTTCCACGGTTTTCCAAAATACATCCTGAACCGAGATCAGTAAGAATCCGGAGAAGAACAGGAACAGGTAATACACCAGAGCGTACCAGTCACCCACCAGAGCATGTGTAGTAGGAAAGAAGGGCTCCATGAGAGCTTCAGTCAGGTAGACGGGAATAATGAAAATGAAAATCCCCGTCGGATGTGCCACACGTCTTCGTATCCATGCCAGGAACGCTGTTTGTGGGTTCCTCCGCAGAAAATGGAAAAGAGGCACGAGTATCAATGAGAAAACCAACAAGTATGGAAGAAACCACAGGTGATGCCAACTTAGATTTCCTTCAGGATATAGGGGAATAAAAGCCTGGGAAGGCCAGAAGTCGAAATATCCACCCGTGAACTGACCGTTCACAATGCGTTCGATATACACTTGAGGTGGTACTATAAGCAACATACCAATAGTCAATGGAATCCATAACCTTCTGATACGCTCCCATGCGAATTGTCCCCGGCTTCGTTTTCCCAGTGCATAATAAGTACCCATTCCGGAAATAACGAAGAGAATGGGAAGTCGCCATTGGTTAAGAAAATACATGGGGTATACCATCCAGGTGTAAATTTCATTGTTCTTAATATGCCATCCCCAGGGAACGAAGAACATTCCCACATGATAGAAAATAAGAAGTCCGAAGACAATTACTCGTAGCCAATCCAGATCGTGTCGTCTCATGATTTTTTTGTTTTGACCAAAGGTAGAAAGTCAATAAAAGCGGCGATCAAAATTGGGATCAATGCCAGGACTATGGGATTAATAACACAAACCTGTGATGAGTAACAAGGTGTCTGTGATGAATGGCACGCCTAGAAGTTTTCGAAGGCCTTTTCGAACCTGGAAATAGAATTGCGCGCCACGGGAATTTGATCCTCTGCACCAACGAGTGACAATTTATAACCCTGGGCATTTCCGGACACGGCTTCAATCTTTCGGAGGTTTACGAGGTACGAACGGTGACTGCGAAACAGATGTTTGATTGTCGCAACCTGACCTGCAAAATCGGTTAATGTAATGCGTTTGATCGCTTTCTCTACTATTCCGTTTTTGTACATGTAGATTTCCAGGTAATTGCCTTCAGACCTGGCGTAAAGGAAGGAATTGAGGTCGAGTTCAAAGTCATCAGATTTCACACCCGTAACGATAGGTATATGTTGCTCGGATGTTTGGGTAGCGCCCTTGGTTATGAGCAAACTCACCAGTGACGCCTTGTTCACATTCTTTTTGTACGACCTGTTGAAATTGTATGGCAACCAGATACACAGGAATAGAAGGCCGATAAGATAACCATGCGACATTTCTTCCCGGAGGTATCGCCAGGACCAGTTGTCCGGGTTGTCATAGATAAGATCTCGTATCAAAAATTGTCCAATGCCCATGACGGTGAGAAAAATGAAGAAGAATATGATCTCCTTGCCAAGGGTCCAATTATCCGTGTTTATGAATGACCTGGTAATTACCGAAAAGGGTATGAACAGCAGTGCCGGCACGAGACTATGAATGGCACAAATAAGGAAAAACGGCATTTTGTGCTCCGCATAGTCATTGTTAAAGGGTTCGAAGAGATAAATGAAATTGAATCCAACAATGAACACTACCAACGATACCCAAACCAATGCTTTGCCCTGATAGTAAAACGGATACGGTTGTTTGATCAAATGCTGAATTTTGAGTGGCATGGTGGACTGGCTCAACACTAAGTTACAAAACGGGCTTCACTTTGAATAGCTTCTAGTCAAACGGTGCTACATCGGGATCGAGAAACTTACGTCGGGCTTCCGGAGAATTGAATATGTCAATACTGTAATGAGAATCCAGGAGGTCCTTGAATTTGGTTTTCAGCCTGGGAAATTCCTGAATAAGTCCCTTAAATGAGTCGGCTTTAGATCGCCTCATGAAATGATCCACCGCTTTTATGGCGGCGATGGTCACGGTATCATTGTATTTATCCGGGGCCCCGTGGGCCGAAGCAAATGCCTTGATCTGTGCCGATACCTCCTCACATGCCTCTTCTATACCGGTTTTCCGAAGGTGGATCCATGCCAGTCTTAAGTGTGCTTCGTGAGAGAACAATGAGGGATCGAATGAACCTTTCCGGAATTGGATTTCAAACTGTTCGTCCGAAAGCCGATAGTGTGATTCCATGGCTTGTAGTTTATAGTTTGTACTTATTGAGCGCTTTCGATAATAAAATCCGTCAGATCTTCCAGAAACTCTGCACTGAGGTAGGTCTTCTCGGAATTTAATATAGCATGACGGCCGTCCGGGTACACTTCAACCCTGAGATGATTCAGCTTGCCATTCGCTTCTCTGATCCGTTCCAGACTTCGTTCGACCGGGCAATTGGTGTCGTTCTCTCCGAATGCGATTAAAACCGGAATACCTACTTCCTCCCACCACGGTGCAGGATCAAATGAAATGAAAGGTTTGATGTGCTCTTTCTCCATCAGGTTTTTAGTTGTCACTTTGGATACCCATTGAGCAATGAAACCGTATGTATGTTGCGCAATATTATTCTTCTCTTCGAAGTAAAGCTGTTCCTCACCTGTTGCCAGTGTTCCCGAGATGTCCACAGCATACGCAAGATCACCACTATCGGCTGCGACCACGGCTGCGATCCACCCTCCCTGACTTACACCGACAATCCCGATATTCGAGGGATCGAGTTGTTCCTGGTCTTTTGCCCATCGAACGGCGGCATGTGTGTCTTCAGCCAGCGCCTCCACATCGAGACCTCGCCAGTCACCCTGTGACTTTTCACAACCCCGCTTATCCGGTAACAGAACCGCAATCCCTTTCTCTCTAAGCTCCCTGACAACAGCCAGGTACCAGGAATTGTCACGGGAACTACAACCGGAACCATGTATGATCACGGCGGTAGGATAGGGCGGTGGAATGTCCGGAAGGAACAGCATGCCCGAGAGTGAAGTCCCGTCCGAACTGCTAAAGGTCATCTCGCTATACTCCAATTCGGCAAGTTCGGGTCCGCGAAATTCGGCCAACGGATGACTGCGATCCTTGAACAATAGCGGAAGTAGCAGAAGTACTATCAGAATTAAAAGGGCAAGGCCAATTTTTCGTTTCATCGATCGGGTAGTTTCTAAAGTTAGTTGTCAGTATCGAAATTTGGTTACAATCTACGATCTTTTCGGAAGACCCAGGAGGTAGAGGATCTTTCCGGGGCCTGATTTCACTTTGCCTATTTCCCAGTCATAGGATTCCGAATGTTCCAAATCGTCCACTAGTGCCTGCATTTCTGGTACGGAATATGTCCGCAATGCTGAGACCAATCCGTCCCACAGGACAAACAACGGTACAATTGGAATAAGGTAGGTAAACAAAATACGCCCCCATTTGAACGGTCGGATGAAGGGCGTTGAGAGTAATACGCTAATAGGAGATACAAGCATGCCGACGATGGAGGGAAGGTCGCGTTCCTGGCCCTCGAAAATAGCTATTGTACTCCCATTATCCAGGGCATTTTGAAGGATGGACTTCGCATCCCTGGGTTTGAAGTGATGTAGCAGCAGAAACATTGTACGGACGCCTTTAAGATGCGACGGGACGTCCAGGGCATTGACCGGTTGATCGATGTATTCAACATTGTCCAAAAGACCGGATGTATATGTAAAGGCCGATTTATTGGGATAATAATCCGTAAGGACCAATGTCAGATCCGGACGTTCTTTGAGTAGTTCATTGTGAAGCCAGAGCCAACCGCCCCCGCCTCCAGAGCCCAGATCTACGATTCGGTTGGTGCCGTCGTGTTGAATAGCTCTTGAAAGCAGCGGTATGATACTTCTGTATATCTTGAGTTTGTTGGACAGAAATTGAAGGAAATCGGTGCCGTAGTTTCTCAGGAACGAAGGAAACCAGGACAGGTCTTCAAACTCAAAAAGATGTATGCGGGCCATAGCCGGAAATTAAAGGACGGCGTTGGATATAAGTTGCTCTACGGTAGGATGGTCGCTTCCACCGGCAGGTTCTATGGTAATATTCACGGACTCGGCATGTTCGATATACTTCATGGCTATAAGACCTTTCTCTTTTGGAATGACCCCCATGTCGATCATTTCTCCTTCTACATCCGCCCACATCTGGAAGGTTCTGTCATCCCCGATATCGGGCAGTCCGTTCGGGTTTAATACTACCGTTTTCAGATCGTGATTTATAAAGGTAATGGCCGTGGCTTCGGGAAGCTTGTCGTTTCCGGCCAGTGTGAGTTGCACCGTATTAGGTTGATTAATGGCCTGAAGCCACTGTTGAGTTTCAGAATAATTATTCTCCAAACGGTCAATTCGGTCGCGTAGTTCGTTAGTCTCATTTTCAACGGTGACCAATGAGTCTTTGGCATCCTGCCACTGGGTGTACATCCAAACCGTGCTTAACAGGAGTATTCCGGCCAGCGAAGCCGCAATAGCAAAACGATAGGAGTTTTTCCGAAGTGGGATAACCGGAGTTTCCTTAACATCCTCGGCCGATTGAGAAATTGCCTGTTCAATGCCATTTTTTAGGTGAGCCGGTGGTTCGATAGCATTTTCAAAAGCCATCCTTCTGAAATCTTCCTGTAACAGATCGTAATGATCACGAAGGTCGCTGTGCTCTTGTAAGCCACGTTCTACCTGGGCCTGTTCTTCGACAGAAAGGTCTCCAAGTAGGTATTGCTCAAGCAAACCGGATTCTATGATCGTTTTCTTATCCATTTGCATTCGTCCTTGAGGCGATTAATAAAAGAATCAACTCGTCCTTATACATAACCCTGAGTTTCTTAAGGGCTTGTTGTATGTAGGACTTAAAAGTTCCCAGAGGGACACCCATTTCTTCGTGCGCTTCCCGATGCGTCAATCCATTAAAATACACAAGCTCTATAGCCCGCTGATGATGCGGGTCAAGCTTGCGGAGACATCCGTTGAGTTGCGACACGTCTATTTCAGAACGATCTTCTTCTACATCTTTATATACACCGATATCCTCCTTTTGGATGAGCTTTTTTTGAGATCGTATCGAGTTTAAGGCTGTATTTCGCGCAATTTGATAGGTCCAGGTAAAAATTTTCCCTTTTTCGGGATTGTAGGACCCCGATTTCTGCCAGATTTTCACAAAAGTTTCCTGGAGCACATCCTGAGCAACAGCTTCATCTTTACATATGCGTACAATAACTCCGTATAGTGCCGCCGAATACTTATCATACAGGGAGGTAAGGGCCCTTTGTTGGCCCGCTTGTATCTGCGTGATTAGTTCCTGGTCGGTCGGCATGTGATGAAAAGAATACCCTCAAATGTAAAAAAAATTCAGGGGTATCTCATCCAAATCTTAGAAGGCTGTGTATATAGATTGTAAAGCGCGCAAAAAACATGTGTAACTATTAAAAGAAAAAGAAAATGAAAAAAGTAATTTACGGATTGTTTGCAGTAGCATTGTTTGCTTTTGCACCAACAACAAACGCTCAAGCTTCTTATGAAAATAGAGCAGAACCAACTATAGTAGAGATTGCGGTTTCAAACGATGATTTTTCAACTCTGGTAGCCGCTCTTAAGGCCGCCGGTCTTGTAGATGCCTTAAGCGGAGACGGACCTTTCACGGTTTTCGCTCCTAATAATGCAGCTTTCGCAAAGATCGATTCCAAAACATTGAACTCTTTGCTGGAACCAAAGAACAAAGAGACACTTACTTCCATCCTTACATATCACGTAGTACCTGGAAACTTAATGGCCAGCGATGTGGTAAAAGCATTGGAAAAGGGTAATGGAAAAGCCGAGGTAACTACCTTGAACGGACAGAAACTAACTGTGGTAAAAAACAGCAAAGGTATCTGGCTTAAGGACCAGGCAGGAAATTACAGTCAGATTACAGCAACAGACATTAAAGGTTCGAATGGAGTGATCCATGTTATCGGAAGTGTGGTGATGCCCAAATAGTGGCATGTTGTTTTGAGATGCGAAACACCGCCTTCGGGCGGTGTTTTTTGTTAAGAGATCATATATTTCATGATGACATCCGTTTGCAACTCGGTCCCAAGCTTAAAATCATGGGTTCCGTCTTCATAAAAACCATTCTTCTTATAAAACTCAATGGCCCTGGGGTTCTTTTCCCAAACGCCCAGCCACACATAGTTCAGCCCAAGCTCTTTGGCAACGCTCATGGATTTTTGAATCAGGGCCTTTCCGATCTTCTTACCCTGATGAGACTTTAACACATAAATTCGCTCCACTTCCAGGCTTTCGGGGTCTCCGAATTCAGTTTGAACTGCTGCGAGGTTGAGCTTGATATAGCCTACGGGATCTCCCTTGATCCGGGCAAAAAAGAACAGGCAATTGGGATCCTTGAGTTCCCGGGTCAAACGCTCTTTACCGAACGAAGCCTTCAGATAGTTATCCATGTTCTCCCTGGTATTGCCCCAGGCATAGGTATCCAAAAAGGTTTCAATCGACATGTCGCGAAGGACATCAACTTCGTTTGGAAGAACCGGACTAAGAATGATCTCGGGTCGTGTCATGATTCGTACTACACTCTTGTTAATTTCTGTACTACATCAGCATGTTGCGGATAGAGGGCAAGTAACTCATCTCTGGAAGGCATGTTGAAATCAGCAAAATCAAAACCGGGTGAAACCGTACATCCAGCCAACGAGAATGCATTTTTCCCGGAAACTTCTGCCGCAAACCAATGTCCTCCGGGTACAACAAATTGAGGGTATTCGTTGTTGTTGAGGTCCTTGCCTATCAGAACTTCCGAATAGGTTCCTTCGGGTGAGATAATATGCAATCTTATGGCAGCGCCGTCGTAAAAGTGCCACATCTCATCCTGGTGGATCTTGTGAAAGGCCGAAAAGGTGTCCGAGGTTAACAAAAAGTAGATTCCGGTAGCGTAGTTGCGATCTCCGGAATAATTGTCGGGAAGGCACTTGGAAGTAATGTTCCCGTCGCTTCGGTATGTTTCCCTGAAATATCCGCCTTCGGGATGGGGTTGAAGGTCGAGTTTAGCTATGAGTTGTTCAATGCTGTTCAAGATTGTGATGTTAGTTCTTCCAGTTCAAGTTGATAGTCGTACTGAAGATCCTCATGCAGGCCCTTCATTTTTTTTCGAATCGCCACCAGCTGTCTTTCGTAGAGATTGGACAAGGCCACATTGTTAAATATGGATGGAGTAAAAGACTTCAGTTTAGCACAAAAATAGAGTAGTAGTTCTACTTCTGTTTCTGTCTTTTGGGAATAGCGAATAAACTTACGTAACTCCCGCAAGACCTTCCGAATGCTCTTTTTAATGTAGTAATAGCTGCTCGTATTGATATCTTCGAACATCGGATCTACCGTATTCTTGACACTTTGAATGTAGGCTTCCTCGTCATGAGATTCGAAAAGCAGATAGGTGAGAAGCTCTTTATTCTCCTTCTTGAACCGGGAGAGTCTGAGACAGGTTTCGACCAACTCCTGGTGGGAGCGATCGCTGAGTTCGGTTTTAAGTTCTTTTACGGTAACGGCTTTCAAGGAAAGTTAACTTTTGCAAATCTTAAAGGTATGTATTTCTTTACGAAACACTTCATGTAAGAAGGGTTAACTCTTGTTGCAGGTTGTCACGAGCAACTTGTTCATATTTTTCATAGAAATGAGATGTTTTATAGATTCGGTCCATTGAAAGAAAATGTTTCAGAACTTTCTTCCTACCTGGTTTGTATAGTAGGTCCGGAAACATCTTGTATTCACGGCGGATTTGTTCCAGATAAGACTGATATCGGTCCCACGACTGACCCAGAATGGCAAGATCGGCATCGGTGAAGTAGTTCGAATCGCCATCTTCACTGAGATTATGTCCCTTTGTATCCAGGATTTGAGCCGTACAGCGATTGATTTGGTGCTTCGGAACCCCTAACCTATATAACAGGTCGCTTGCCATCTCGGCACTTTTTTCTTCATTCTTCGTGCTTCGCGCATTGTAGACGATATCATGAAAGAACAATGTGTAAAGAACTACATCCCAATCTTCCAGTTCCCCTTTAATGACCTGAAGTTCTTCGTACAGATGTTTCAGATGGGAAAGGTTGTGGTAATGGTGGGAAGAAGTAGAATGCCTGGTCTTTATTTCAATCCAAATGGAATCAATCAAGTCTTCGTTATCCGAGTATTTTCCAGCCAACGCTTTATAGACAGATTCCAGTGTTTCCATTAGTCCGGAAACTTACTTTTGTCCAAGCCCGGAACCACGCGAAGTGTATTCTTGTAATAGACTTTTTTCAGCACATCATCCGGTAAGTCCATGCCGTACATAGCCCAGAAAGCGTGATATTTTTTGTGATAGGGAAAGTACTCATCGGCCGTTTCCAACACTCTGAAGTAAGTAGGGAACTCTTCCGGTTTCCAGCTGTCCTTTCCGAAGTGAATCCGATCCTGGTATTTGATAAAAAATGCCCTGGCTGCCCGCGGTTGCCGTCCCAATTCGGCAATGATCGCACCTATGCCAACATTCATATTCGGAATTTCATCCAGTAACTTCCCAAGCGTTCCCAGGTCGTTGGCATACCATCCCATATGGGCGTTGATGAACGTAGTATTGGGATGTTTTTTAAACATATTGTGCTGCTCGGCTATGAGTTGTTCCCAGGGCGCCGGATTGTCGGCTCCGCGTTTCCGGTTGGGTCGTGTTTTTAGTTCCAACCAGCGTTCGTTATCGGCATCAAACGGATCCCAGAAGGGTTTGGGATCTGCTGTATGGATAAGCACTGGGATTCCCAGTTCACCACATTTTGCCCATACGGGATCCAGTCGTGGGTCATCCACCGCTACGCGCTTTCCTTGAGTATCTGTATTTCGTAGCCCTAGGCTTTTATACACTTTGAGTCCCGCAGCACCGTTCTTCACATCTTCCTCTAACTGACGTACGGCATTTTCCGTCCAATTTTCAGAACCCACATTTCGAAAATCCACATTGGCGAAGACTGCAAATCGTCCCGGAAAGTTGGTTCGGGCGTTTTCAATGGCTTTTACAAGTCGTTCTCCGGACCCTCCGCTGAGGTTCACCATGATGGCCATGTTTAGGGTGTCCATAGCGGCAACGACCGGGGAAAGATCCTGTTCAGACATTCGGAACTGATGTCCGTGAACATC
>CAZTLE010000161.1:0-9431 GCA_964614415.1 uncultured Aureitalea sp.
CACATAAGAGTTCCATTCCAACGAATCGGCTTTCAGTGCCTTTAGCTCATCCCGTATCGCATTTTCAAAAGACCGCTTCTCTCTACCTAGTCCGGCGGTCATATTGTAATGAGAGAATGCACGCGGTAAGGGGTCTCGGAGCAGGATCACGATCCTTGCCTCAGGATTGTACTCGTAAATAAGTCGAGCCGATTCGGGTGCGTGCAGATAACATGTACTACCGTCATAGACCATCTTTTCATCTCCTAACAGCGAATAAACCTTTTCGTACGCTTCTCTGGACGTTATATGTGCGATATGCAATGGTTCTGGAAATTGCTTCCGAAAATAATCGTCAAGGTCGAACAGATGAGGTTGGCGATGGACATTGGAGGGCAAAGAATCTATAAAATGATGAGGCTCTTTAACGGGCGGCACATATATCTCCGGGTGAGAAGATAACAGATTGACAAAGGATGTCGTACCTGAGCGCATAGCGCCCACTACAAAAAGATTTACTTTTCGCTTCATCCCCTGTACAGCTTTTTTAGTCCTGCTACCAAATTAAAAGGAAGATAATCAATTATCCATAACATTCGCTTCGTCCCTGAGGTAAGTACAGCATCGGCTCCTTTACGAATTTCAATTCGTCCGGCTTTGTCGTATGTTTCTCTGCCTCGGGCATAGGCCCAAATGACAAACCTGTTGTAGAATTTTCGAGCAGCTTCCTGCTCCATTGCTGTCAATTGGGGAATTATTCGCTTCATTGTATCCAGGTAGGACAGGAAATCCGGAACGCTCATTACGTCTTGCGAAGCTTGTGCCTTTTTGGTCTTTCTGTAAAATGACAACGGCTTATTAACAAATACAACATCGTATCTGGCGCACAATCGAAACCAGAGATCGTGGTCTTCGTGTCGAGACTGTCCGGGTTTAAACAGTCCCACTTCTTCCAGTAGTGATTTTTTGATTACAGCGTTGGACGCGTTTAACGGTGGGAGGTATTTTTCAATTACTTCATAATAGTTCACGGTGCCGGTTTGCCCCTCCTCCGGCAGCAAGGCATGGGTATAACGTTCGGCACCCGAATCGAACACCCGGCTTCTTCCGCCCGCAAAAATGCAATTGTCGGGATGCCTGTCTATCACCACCGCTATTTCCTTCAGAAAGGAAGGATCCCACCAATCGTCCGCATCGAGAAAGGCAATCCATTCGAAGCGACTTTCCGCGATTCCCGTGTTTCTGGCTACCGAAACTCCTGAATGCGGTATGGTGAATACTTTAAGTCGATCATCTGTAATTCCGGAAATTTGATCCAGGGATCCATCGGTGCTACCGTCATTAATGACTAGAAGCTCAAAATCAACATCCAATTGGTTTAAAACCGATTGAACTGTCTCCAGGATAAAGGGCGCTTTATTATATAGTGGGACAACTACTGAAAACATGAACTAAGCGTTACAACTGTAACCAATGGGACAGGTTTCTACCGGTGCAACCTTCCAATGTTACAATATCTTTTTCAAAGTACGCTAAAAGTTCCGGAGTGAGTGTTGCAATTTCTTCTGAGATGTCATCCAACTCGTCAGTTATATTCGAACGATTAATGGCGTTGGAGGCCCCTATGCCCCATCGTATACCTAATTTTCGCTTTGCGATATTTATGGCCCGAACCACCGAGAAAAGCAGCGGAGACCTGCGCTGACCGGCCTCATTTAGTATTTCATAACTGTTGAGGCTATAATCGGAGACACCTAGAAAAGCAAGCACTTCGCGATATACGGCATCGGCATCCCCTTTCATGTCTTCCAGAAAAATCCATTTCAATTGATTATCCGGAACCGAGTTCTGAACACGCTCTAACTGAGCTCCAAGTTTGCATACGGCGCCATACTGCAAGAGCGATGGGTCAGTGTTTCCCTTTGGAATTCCCGTCCCCCCGGATCTGTCTTCCTGCAAACGCCAGGCACGAACAGGCGATCGTTGGTCTTCGGCCCCACCAAACAACAATTGCCTGTGGAGAGAAAAGAACATGCTAACAGGGTCCCTAAGCAATACCAGGAAACGGGCCCCGGGATTAAACCGGAGTATTTCCGAAATGGCCTTTTCAGAATAGAGATACCACACGGAGGCCTCCCCCAGATATCTTGCTTCTTTGGGAGCCTTCCGGAAGAGTTTCAAATAGGACTTCTCATCAAAATAATAGCGGTGCCCGCTGTCGGTATTGAAATAATGTGGTTCTTTTACCGGACACATATATATTTCGGGATGCTGATCCAGGTAATGACGTAACGACGTAGTACCGCATTTGGGTGCTCCAATTATGAACAGATTGGGTATCTGTGGGTCATCTCCCATAGAAAATCGTAGTGTTTATGCGCAGATGCTTTCTCACAAAGTTAAGGAGGAAAAGATTCTGAACAATAAGCACAATGCTCACCACTATGGCTGCGCCCAGGGCATCGAAATAGATTATCATGGGTATACCCGCCGCCAGAGTAGCCACGAGCGCAATGACGTTGGTATTGGAATGAATACGTTGGTAACCTGTCATGCGCAATACCAGGCCGACCGAACCTACAATTGCGTTTAAAAGCTGGCCGATACACAAGGCGACCAATGGAAGATAAGAGCTGAAATATTCTGTTCCAAACACCCATTGCAACAAACCGGGGCCTCCAATAAAGAATACAGAAGCGACTACCACGGAAAACAGGAAGATAATACGACTGGTCTTTCTCACGATCCGTTGAATATATGGCATATCTCCTTCTTCATGTGCCGCGGAAACAAAGGGTGCTATGGCCATATTAAGCGTATCCAGCACAAAGGATACCAGGGCCGCTCCTCTCGAAGCAACCTCAAAAATGGCAACCGCTTCTATGCTGCCGAAAATGGCAAGAATATAGGTGATAGATCGCAGCTTAGCTACCTGCACAACGTTGTTTACGGTAAATGGAAAGGCTTGCTTCATCCACTCCCGGGTGTGGTATACAGCACTGTATTCTCTAATCTTACGTAGCAACTTTTTCCATAAAAAGAAGAAACCCAGGATAAACCCAAGAGACGCCGCCAACAATTGAAACAACATGGTTAGCTGTGGTGTAAGTTCCAGCTCAAAAAGGATGGCTGCCACTATGCAAATAGTGAACATGGCATTCCTAAAAAGCGTATCGGGAACGTCCGCCAGGACAATTAGTTTCATGCCACGCAGTGTGCCGTTGCGAAGTGCTCCAAGTCCCAAAAGCGGAACAAGTGCCAGACCATACAGTATCGTCTCTACCAAAACCAGGTCATACCTCGACCACCACAAATAATAGGAGATAAAGGCAATTAAAAAAACCACCAGAGTAGCCCCTATGGCAAAAAAGTTGGTTTTACGAACGAGGCCTTTGATGGCTGAATAATTGGAATGAACTTCATACTTGGAGACATATCTCGTCATGAGGTGCGGCATTCCCATGGTAACCAGGGACGTTACCAGCATCATCGTGGAATATGCAAGAATGTATACCCCAAAGCCTTCCACACTTAAGTATCGGGCCAACAGGACTGCATTGAGAAAGACGAAGAAAGTCGAACCGAACTTTACGACCACACTTCCCGCCGATGCGAATTTGATGTCTTTACGCGATAAAAAATTAAACACGCCTAGTTATTGGACTTTACATGATCATTCCGGCTGCAACCGTTTCATGGGTGGTATCATCAATTAAAATGAAACTTCCCGTTATCCGGTTATCCCGGTATTCATCGATCATTAAGGGGCGGGTGGTACGTACTTTGATCCGACCAATATCGTTCATGTCCAGATCTTTGTCTTCAGTATCGCGGTTATAGGTATTGATATCAATCTTGTAGACAACCTCCTTGATCATAGCCTTTTGCTCATTGGAGGTATGCATAATGGTGTATTTGGCGCGCGGTCGGGCAGGGTTATTATGCAACCAACATATCATAGCGTCAAATTCCTGGGAAGGTTCCGGCCTGTTGTTGGTCTTCACGATCATATCACCTCGTCCCACGTCAATATCATCTTCCAGGCTAATGGCCACCGACATAGGGGCATAAGCCTCTTCCACCTCTCCTTTTATGGTGTCGATAGATTTAATGGTCGAAGTGAATCCTGAAGGCATAATGGTGACTTCATCACCCGGGCGGAAGATCCCACTGGCTACACGCCCTGCATAGCCCCGGTAATCGATAAACTCATCACGCTGAGGGCGCAGTACTGTCTGAACCGGGAAGCGGGCATCTATCTTGTTAATGTCGCTACTAATGTGCAGGCTTTCCAGCGTATGCAATAATGGAGCCCCCTGATACCAGGCCATATTTTCAGAACGATTTACCACATTATCCCCATTGAGAGCACTAATGGGCAGGAATCGTACGTCCTTCACATACAGCTTAGAAGAAAATTCTTCAAACTGATTGATAATGCCCTCATACACTTCCTCCGAATAATCCACCAGATCCATCTTGTTGATACAAACAATGATGTGTGGGATTTGCAACAAAGAAGCGATAAAAGCATGCCGTTTGGTTTGCTCGATCACTCCGTTTCGCGCATCGATGAGTATCAGCGCCGCATTGGCTGTTGATGCACCAGTCACCATATTTCGTGTGTACTGAATATGGCCGGGCGTATCGGCAATGATAAATTTTCGTTTTGGTGTGGTGAAATAACGGTAGGCCACATCAATAGTAATCCCCTGTTCACGTTCATCACGCAATCCGTCTGTAAAAAGCGCCAGGTCCACCCCGTCGTGTCCCTTTCGTTTACTCGTATTCTCAACAGCTTGCAACTGATCCTCAAAAATAGCCTTGGAATCGTATAGCAACCTACCAATAAGGGTACTTTTTCCATCATCAACACTACCGGCTGTTGTAAATCGCAATAGTTGATTATTGTCTAGTTGCATGCCTCTTTATTGCTTATTTATATTCTTTATTGTTATTCTCCCTTCTCTATTCTCTCTTTTCTCTTCTCCAATTCATGATTCGACATTCATCATTCGACATTCATCATTCGTCATCCAGTCCGCACTTCGATACTCCTTCCTTCGCCAAGGCTTCGTAAGGCACTCAGTGCTCACTCCCATTCCTTCATCATTCGACATTCGTCATTCGTCATTCGTAATTCTAAAAATACCCCTGTCTCTTCCGGTCTTCCATGGACGTTTCACTTCGCTTGTCATCGCTTCGGTTGCCTCGCTCGGTTTGCTTCATGGCCGCCACTTCTGCAACGATCTTTTCAAGTGTATCCGCGTCAGATTCTATACCACCGGTGATCGTGATATCTCCCAGGGTACGAAAACGTATCTTTTTCCGAACGGTCTCTTCGTCCCCGTCCATTTTTAAGAATTCAGATACGGGTATCCATGAATCGTTGCGCCACACAACTTCGCGATCATGCGCAAAGTAGAGCGAAGGAATTTGGATATTCTCGCGTGCAATGTAGTTCCACACGTCCATTTCGGTCCAGTTACTAATCGGAAAGGCCCTGAAATGCTCTCCCTCAAAGTGTTTTCCATTCAGCAAGTTCCACAATTCAGGACGCTGATTTTTAGGGTCCCACTGTCCGAAATCATCGCGGTGCGAGAAAAATCGTTCCTTGGCTCGCGCCTTTTCTTCATCCCGGCGTCCTCCTCCGATGGCACAATCGATCTTGTGTTCTTCAATTGTATCGAGCAAGGTAGTTATTTGAAGTGCATTACGTGTCGCATTTTTTCCACGCTCCTCGGCTACCCTACCCTTGTCGATGGATTCCTGCACAGAGCCTACCAACAATTCAACACCAAGCGATTCCACCAGGTCATTCCTGAATTTGATCGTTTCCGGAAAATTATGTCCGGTATCCACGTGAAGTAAAGGAAAGGGTATCTTCGAGGGATAAAATGCTTTCTTCGCAAGGTGAGTTACGAGGATTGAATCTTTCCCCCCGGAAAACAAGATAACCGGGTTTTGGAATTGTGCCCACACCTCTCTTAGGATAAAAATGGCCTCAGATTCCAGTTCGTCCAGATAATTGAGATAGTATTTACTCATTACTGTTCTAATTTTTTATCAATTACCGAAAGTACTTCCTGCACACATTCGGCGACGCTTAATTTTGTTGTGTCCAACTGCACATCGGCTGCGGTTGGTGCTTCATAGGGCGCACTCACTCCCGTAAAATTTGGGATTTCGCCCTTTCTGGCTCTTGCATATAAGCCCTTTACATCCCTGCGCTCACACTCTTCAATAGGCGTATTTACAAAAATCTCGACGAAATTAGAATATCCTACGGTCTTTTTTACGTCTTCCCGGTCTTTTATGTATGGAGAGACAAACGAAGCCAGAACAACAAGGCCGGCATCCAGCATGAGCTTGGACACTTCGGCAATTCGGCGAATATTCTCGGTGCGATCTTCCGGGGTAAAACTCAGATTGCTATTCAACCCTCCCCGCACGTTGTCACCATCCAGGCTATAGGTGTGCACGCCTTTTTGATGCAAGGCGACTTCAACGGCATTGGCTATGGTCGATTTACCCGACCCGGAAAGGCCGGTAAACCACAACAGCAAAGCCTTGTGTTTTTTTAGCGCACTCCGTTGTTCGGCAGTGACGGCAAATGTATGTGGAACAATATTTTCTGACATTAGCGCCCGATGAGTTTGTACACAAAATTCCGAATGCGCCCCAGTGGTAATTGCAACCACAAGCGCTCGTGGAAATAATACAGTGCAAATTTAGTAATTAACTCCGTTAGGGCTATGAACAAAGCAACCTCGTCAAAACTATCAAGCACCGTCCCTGTGATCAGGAAGGTCATGGTGGTGGCTACAATGCGCCAGGAGATGGTTTTATACAGTGTTTGTCTCCTGGTAACGGTTCCACGGCGATATGCCTGCCAAACCCGTTCGTGTATATAATAGACAAACAACTTGAGAAGCATCTCAATCCCGCCTATGGTCAACGCATTTTCGATACTGCAATTCCCGTAAAGACAAGTAATGAGCAACACCACCAACACCAGGTCCGTGGTCGCCACGATGCGCCAGGAAAGGCCTTTCAGTATGCTTCTGAGGTGTGATTCTTTTCGGTAGGTTGCCATTATATCGTTACCAGAAAATAGGGGTTTAAGAGATTTTCCTTATTGTATTTAAGAGGCTCTCCGGTAGTATCATCAAGTACGTCTACTCCAACGGCGGCGCATATCGCCTGCCCGGCGGCGGTATCCCATTCCATGGTCGGTGCATATCTTGGGTATACGTGGGCCAATCCTTCGGCCACGAGGCAAAACTTCAGGGAGCTCCCTTTAGCTACGATATCCACTTCGTATTCTTTCTCCAGATCGGTTATGTATTTTTTGGTGTCGTCATTAAGGTGCGACCGACTGCCCACCACTTTGACCGGTGATGTAAACCCTTCAAGCGGTTGTATGGTATCCGCCTTCTTTACAATCTCATCAATATCGGTAAAGCCGCTGGCCTGATCGAGTTTAAATGCACCCTCCGAACTTGCAAAGTAGAGCTCGTCGTTGGCCGGAACATAAATGACACCCAGTATTGGCTGCCCGGCTTCCGCCAGTGCAATGTTCACTGTGAACTCCCCATTTCGCTTTATGAACTCCTTGGTTCCATCCAGAGGATCTACGATCCAGCATTGTTTCCAATCCTTGCGGCTGTCATAGTCCAACTGACGATTTTCCTCGCTGATGATCGGAATCTTCGTAGTGAGGAGGTAGTCATTGATAATATCGTTGGATTTCTGATCGGCAAGCGTTAAGGGAGAATGATCCGCTTTAATTTCAACCTGAAAATTATCGGGATCCGCATAGACCTCCATAATTGCTTTTCCTGCCAATAAAGAGGCCTCAATAGCCGTTTCAAGTAAGTGTTTCATATACGATCTCTTCAGGCGGTCAAATGTACAATAAATCACATGAACACAATCAAAAAGAGGGATTTCAATTATCTTTAAAACATGAAAAAGATCGGCTGGCTGTTTTTCTTCTCCTATTGCGCTGTTAGTTGCCAGGATTTCGGTAAACTGGAACTGCTTTGCGATCTCCCCGCCACGCTCAACGAGGTGAGCGGAATTGAACGAATTGGAGATCAGGAAGTACTTTGGGCTATAAACGACTCCAGGAATCCTCCGGAGATCTATGCCATTGATCCCTCAACGGGAAAAATTCAGCAGACGATTCGATTAAAGAACGGCACTAACGTCGATTGGGAAGACCTTGCGACCCATCCGGACGGAACGCTCTATGTTGGGGACTTCGGAAATAACGGAAATTCAAGAAAGGACCTGAAAATATATCATGTTTCTACGCCTGAAAAGCTGGAGAAGCGACGGCACGAAGCACTCATAACCACCTTTGCTTATGAAGATCAGGAGGCCTTTCCGCCCAAAAAGAAAAAGGATAAAACCTACGATGTCGAGGCCTTCTTTTACATGGATGATTATTTCTATCTCTTCACTCGGAACAGAAAGCGAAAGTTTGACGGAAAAGTACGCGTCTATAAAGTGCCTGCAATACCAGGTCATCACACGGCGATGAAGATCGGAAGCTTCGAATCCTGTGGAGATTCAAAGGATTGCCAAATAACCTCGGCAGCCATTCATCATGAGACCGGCAAGATCGCATTGCTCTCGTATAACAAAGTGTGGATCATAACAGATTACACGGATGACGACTTCGCCTCGGGTACTTTTGACAAGATCAAGCTGGATCACAGCAGTCAGAAAGAAAGCGTCTGTTTCAAATCTGAAAATGAGTTATACATCGCCGACGAAAAAACGCACGGCGGCCGTAACCTGTATCTTCTGAAGTTAGGCCAGGACTAGAAGCTCACTCCGAATCCAAAGGAGAACCGAAGCCCTTCATCACTGTTGAACAAGCCAAACTGTCCCGATAACATTTCCACGGCATTGAGCCACAAACCACCTCCTACACTATCATGCCAGGTATTCGAATCTTCACCGTCCAGCCAAACACGACCGTAGTCATAGCCACCAAAGATTCCCAATTTTAGCGGTAAAAGACCGGTCTTGAATTTAGCCAGGCTATATCGTAAGTCGGCCCCGAAAGCCAATGCACTGTTCCCGGCAAAGCGCTGTTCCCGAACACCGCGAAGACCAGTGTTGGCTCCAAGCCTTGCGGCCTGGTAAAACTCAAAGTTGTCTCCAATGTTGAATTGTCCCTGGGCCATGGTCTTCAAAACCAGTTTTCGGTTATTGGTCAGTGCGTTGTAAAAGATCAGTGCAGGATGAACATAGCCAAACGTACGTTCGGTATCGTCCAAATTGGTTGTTACCCCTGTTTTCAGGGTAAAGAACATACCCCGGGTAGGTGCTGCATTGCTATCGGACGACCCATACGAGTAAGTCACATCCACATTTCCGAAGCACTTCCGCAACCCGCCGAGTCTGGCTGATCGGAGCCCGGGGGAGGCGCCCCAAGC
>CAZTLE010000162.1:0-9385 GCA_964614415.1 uncultured Aureitalea sp.
TCACAATTGTATTCTTCCTCTCATAACCAAACAAATGATAGGTATGAGACGGATAATTACACTTTTGATTCTCGCTGGGGTTCTCACCTCATGCAGTAGCGTGAAACGAAATGAAAAGTTCCTCGCTGCCGGAAATTACGACAAGGCAATAGAGTTTGCCGCTAAGAAACTTCAGAAAAACAACTCGCGAAGCGAAGCCCACATCGTTATGCTTGAAGAAGCTTACGGGAAGGTTGTGGATCGTGATACCCGACGGGTTACATTTCTCAAAAAACAGGGGCAAGGTGCCGAAAAGGAGTTGTATTACCTCTACCTGACCTTGGAAGATCGTCAGAACTTTCTAAGGCCACTGCTTCCTGTATATAGCGAATCACTCGGCAGAAATATCAGCATTCCGCTGGTGGATTACAGTAACGACATTTTGATCGCCAGAGATAACTATGCACAGGCTTTATATACGGAAGCCAGGCAACTGATGGGCACAGATCAGAAAAACTCATACCGAAGAGCGTATGGCGTTCTTAGTGAACTGGAAAACGTGGTTGCGAATTACAGAGACGCACGACGTATGAAAGAAGACGCCCATTTTCTGGGGACCGATTTCGTCTACGTGACCCTTAATAACAGAAGTAATGTGATCATCCCCAGACCTTTGGAGCAGGACCTGTTAAGTTTCAGTACCTATGGCCTGGATAACTTTTGGACTGAATATCACAGCCGAAGGAACAACGAGATCGACTATGATTACGGAATCGCATTAAACTTTAGAAACATACAGATCTCTCCCGAGCAGATTTTCGAACGGGAAATTGTACGGACTAAGAGAATTAAGGACGGATGGACCTACAAACGAGACCGAAGAGGAGACTACGTGCTGGACAGTCTCGGAAATCGAATTAAGATTGATACCTACATAAAGGTAAGAGCTGTTGTAACGATTACCGAGCAGGCCAAGGCCGTAGCCGTTGGAGGAAATGTAGCCTACAGAGACCTGATAAGAAGGCAGGATATTGATAATCATCCATTGGCTACCGAATTCATCTTTGAGAATGTCTTTGCAAACTACAGAGGAGACGAAAGAGCGTTGACCGAGGAAGATTTGATACTGCTTGATAACATATTCATTCCTTTTCCCAGTGATGCGCAAATGGTGCTTGACGCAGGTGAAGACATTAAATATCGATTGAAAGATATACTGAAGAATAGCTCCAGACCTTAAGAAAAACGCGGCGTAAAGCCGCGTTTTTTTTATTTAGGGTGTGTTTCTGAAGATATCCAGGGCTGGAAATAATTCTACCGAAGTACGCACCACCTCATTCCAGGTACCCGAAGTGTTGGTCATCACTACAATTGCGGCCTCCCGTTCGGGGAAGATCATTAACTGACTTGAAGTTCCTGTTTGCCCTCCGGAGTGCCCGAGAACGAATCCGTATTTCGGATTGGGCCCGTATAAATACCAACCCATACCATAGGGATTACCGTCATTGGTAACTTCCGGGGCTTCCATCATCAGTTTCAGACTCTCAGCTGAAATAAGCTTGTGTGAAACGACTCCATGACCAAACTTCAATATATCCGTGGTGGTCGAATAGAACCCGCCGGCCGGAATCCGATTGCTTAGGTTATTGACTTTTTTAACGGCTTTCACCTTGCCGTTACCCGATCGGTGGTAAAAAGTTGTTTGTTCTTTTGCAGGTTGTCCAAAGGTCTCAACACCCGTATTTTCCATCCCGCAAACGTCCCAAATATTCGTTTTCATATAAGTTTCATAATCCAGCCCGGACACGACCTCTATGATCCTGCCAAGCACCACGTAGCCATAGCTGGAATATACGAACACCTCTCCTGGTATCCCGGCCAGCTTCCTGTCTTTAAACACATTCATGGCGTCGGACAATGTCGGATAATTTTCACGTGATTCGATCTCCTTCCCATTTTTGTAGTGCTTAATACCTGAGTTATGATGCAGTAAATGGCGAATGGTAATGGTGCCTTCCGGTTTCTCGGGGAATTCCGGCAGGTATTTTTGAATGGGGTCGTCCAGACCCACAAGGCCTTTCTCAAATAACTGCAAAACAGCCACGGCTGTCATAGGTTTGGCAATTGAGGCTGTACGCACAACCGTCTCATCTTTGAACGGGGTTCCTGATTTTACTTCAGAATAACCAATTGTTTCTGACCAAACCACCTCCCCGGAGATTATTACTCCGGCACTACCCCCTATTACTATCTCATCATTAGTGAGTCGCTCAAACGCATGGTTCAAATCTTCAGGGGAGCTGGCCTGACCAAACAGCGCTAAAGGGAAAACAAAACATATAATAACACTAAGGATTCGCATGATTCTCCATTTTTGAAATTCAATGATCCAAAACTGATCAATAATTCGAAACCCCGGGTAAAAAAACAGTTGGAATTTGCTTCAAATTATGATTTGAGCAAAAGAAACAACTCAGGAAAGACTCTTCAGGTATTGAGATGGGCTTTGATCCATGAACTTCCTGAACGCCCTGTTGAAGGTGGCTGTAGAGTTGAAGCCAACAGATTCCCCCAACGCGGATAAAGTGATAGTCCGATGCTCGCCGGCTTTCATTTTCTTTACGATTTCCTCGATCCTTATCTTATTAACGAAGTCGTTGAAGTTAAGTTCATATCCATGGTTCACAATTTTGCTCACTACCGAAGTGTTGGTATTCAAAAGCCGGGCGGTGTCCTTTAAGGTGATTTCCGGACTCAAAAAAGTGCCTTCAGCAATAAGAAGTTCCATCTTCGACTTCCATTCTTTAAGATCTGAACTCGATAAAGATTGCTTTCGCTCCCGGGTTATGGCAAACTTCGTGACAGCCCAGCGCGACCCTACTAAAATGGGTAAAATAATGAACAGAGTTGGCAGAAATACCTGCAAGGAAAACCTGGCAAAACTAAACTCTCCATTCATCCAGTCGGATTTGTAATACGCATAACACAAACCAAAGCAAAGTGCGGCATACAGAAGAATGATGGCGGTTTCATTGAAAATATTCCAACTCTTGCTTCTCCCGTACCATAGTAACTGCACCACACTAATTACCACATAGGAAAACAGGCATACAATTCCGTATCCGGGAAGAAGAATGAAGCGCACCTTCATAGAAAGGTCTTCCACGTCGAAGGGACCAATAAAAATCAGAAAGAAAACCAGCCACAAAGCCGTAAAAAGGCCTACGAAGAAATGTAACCTGAAAGAAGGGACAAAGGGAACCTTAATCATGGTCACAAGGTATTCAAAATCCGGGGGAAAAGATGATCAAACAAAATTATGCAATTCTGCCGCTCGTATGCCATGATGAGAGGCATGTGCCACAGCTACACCATTATGGACCACGATAAGTTGAGGGCTTTCGTGCCACACCTGAAAGCGTGTTCCAATGGCATCGGAAATGTCGCGATAAGACAATAGATCCAGGTAATACAGATCCATTTTATCTTCCGGAACGTCGTAACTGCCTTCAAACTGACGAAGGACCATTCTGCTTATACCGCATCGGGTGGAGTGTTTAAAAATAGCAACGGGTCTTGTACCCGACGTTTTGGTAATATCGTCCAGTTGCTCCAGGCTATGCAGTCGCTTCCACGGTACTGCATTCTTAGCGCCGGATTCATCCTCGTTCGATTTCAGAAAATCAAAAAAACCCATGTATTTTGTTTTTTACAAAGTTAGGGATTCCATTCTGAAAAAAAGAAAGCCGCCCGACCCCAAATCGAGCAGCTTTCAACCTAAAACTAGCATCAGTTTAGCACCTAATCAACTAGCATCTCTAACTTCTTAATACGGTCCTCCAGTTTCTTAAGTCGGTTAAGTTCCTGTTGCTGTTCTTTAATGAGTTCCTGTTGTTCTTTCATTCCTTCAATTAACAGCGGAATAATACCTGCGTAGTGCACAAAATATTCTCCGTTGTCGTTTGTTTGTACGGCTTCCGGCAGCACCTGTGCCAGTTCCTGGGCAATAACACCGCTCGATTGTACCGGTATGCTTCCCTTGCTTCGTTCGGATGGACGCAATTTGTATTGGTAGGTATACCCATTGAGTTGCGAGATCTTTTGAGAGGCATTGGTTATGGGTTTTATATTCTGCTTCTTGTTCCGGTCCGAAACCTGCACGAATTGTCCCAGGTTGTCCACGTAAGCGATCTCGGCTGAGTTATTGTAAGGATCTCCGTCATTATCTGTCCACGAATCTTCGTCCAGGAAGCGAATCATTCGACCGCTATCTGCCGGCGCCCAAACCGTCACGAAATCACGATCACCATAGATTCCGGAATTCTCGAACGCCCCTTCCCGGGAAGAAAGCATCCAGGAATCGATCTCATCCCCAAAATCGAGGTTGTTATCCGACCCATGACTGAAGTTGTCATCATTCCGCAATTGGAGGGCATCGGTCACCCCGGACAGTACCGTCACTATTCCATTGTTTTCAATGCGCATGCGTTCCGAACCTGCCGTATCAAAACGAATGGTGTCATCGTCTGCTCCCTCTTCCACCTGCACCATAGTATCTCCGTCAAGATCAGCCAGGTCTGTGTTTGCCGGTGTGGCCCAGGTCACATTCCCGCTGCCATCGGTTTGCATGATCTGACCATTGGTTCCCCTGCTGGCGGGAAGAATGTAATTGTTTGAGGTCGTGGTCCCAATAGAAACGCTACCCAGAAAGTACGCGGCAAAACTGCCGCTTCGCAGTACATTGGCATAAAACCCGTAGTGTGTTCCGGCATTTACATTGTTGGGAATGTTTACAAAACTTCCAAAAACATTCGAGGTGGCTGTAGACCCGTTCGCGACAAACGTGGTGAAGTTTCCGTAGTTCACTCCGGAACCCACCTGCAACGAACTACGCACTCCATACGCAATACCCGCTCCTGTGCTTATAATATTGTTGTTTGTACCGATCAATTGTCCGTCACCTGAAGTAGTCAATGTATTTTGAGTTCCCTCAAGATTTCCATCTGTACCGTTCCCAATAAGATTCTGGATTCCCGTCACATTTTGTTGCGTACCTAGTCCCTGTACATTGTTGGAAATACCATAAGCGGATCCATTGGTTGCATTGGCAGTCGTTGACAATGTTGCCGTGTATACAGTAGAGTTATTGACGATATTAGTCATGGTGGCACTCATGGCTCTTTGATGGGCAGAAGTCACAATTTCAAGTGGGTAGGAGGCCGAGTTCGAGCCAATTCCCACATTTCCCTGTCGGCTTATATCTCCGGTGACCATTGTTGGTGCGTTTCCGGAACTAACCTCTCTCCAGGCCGGAGATGTATCGGTAGACGTAGGAAGGGTGTTCCAACTCACATTCCCTGAGCCATCGGTTTGCATCACCTGCCCATTGGTGCCACGACTCGCCGGCAAGGTGTATGTATTGGTCGTACCGGTCCCAATGGCAACTCCTCCCAGGAAATAGCCTGCAAAACTTCCTGCCTTTCTGGCATCGGAATACACACCATAATGCGTTCCTCCGGAACCCGGTGATATTTCGCTGTACAGTCCATATTTGGCTCCGGAACCTGTTCCCTGGATGAAATTGTGGGTACCATAATGTATTCCTGTCCCATTCCCTGTGAGCTGATTGGCCGTACCATAATGCACAGCATTGCCTGAGTTGTCGATAAGATTGCGCACACCAAACTGAAACCCCGTACCCGCAGCAGTAAGCCAATTGTACGTACCGTAATGCGTCCCGGATCCCGAACCCGCCAGTGTATTCGAGGCACCATAATGATCTCCATTCCCTGAAGACGATATGGACGTATTAATCCCCCTGTGTGAACCCCCTCCTGTCCCAAATATATTATTATTGAAACCATAGTGAAATCCTGATCCGTTGGCAGTTATCTGGTTGGCGACACCCACGTGAAATCCACTGCCCGAATTGTCAATATTATTGTATACACCATATTGTTCTCCCGATCCGTTACTGGCAATGCTATTGTATGTCCCGTAGTGAGTGCTGCTACCTGAATTATTGATATAATTACTTGTACCATACTGTGGACCGGTACTACTATTTACGATTACATTAGATGTACCCACCCCTATTCCTGTACCACCTCCGCTAATAGCGTTCCAGGTTCCGGTGTTCAAAGAGCTACCGCTAGCGGTTAAATTGTTTCGGGTTCCGGTCTGTGCCCCGCTGCCATTTCCTCCAAGTGCATTGAGAACACCGGTGTGATCGCCACTTCCAGTATTCGTAATTGAATTGTAAGATGCATATTGTAAACCGGTTCCTGCTCCCGCCAGTGAATTAAAAGCTCCGTAATGAGTACCAGACCCGCTTCCATTCAATGTCGCATGGTATCCATAGTGAATTGCATTCCCGGAATTGGATATGTTGGTTTGCACTCCATATTGAATCCCTGGGCCGGAACCACTTAGACTGTTGAGAACTCCGACATGAGCTCCTAAGCCACTCCCGCTAAGGCTATTCCATATACCTGTATGTAGTGAATCTCCCGAATTGGAGATATTGGATCGCATGCCGATTTGAGCCCCGGTTCCCGATCCGCTTAAATTACTAAGCACACCCGTATGATCTCCTGAACCGGAATTATTTATGGTATTATACACCCCATACTGGGAGCCATTCCCGGTTCCCCCCAGGACCGATGAGGCCCCGTAGTGGATGCCACTTCCAGATCCGCTTAGAATATTGGAAACCCCATAATGATCACCATTTCCCGAGTTGTTATTCGTATTCAAAATACCGTACTGCTGGCCTCCGCCCGATCCTACAAGCCAGTTGAACTCTCCATAGTGATTCCCACTTCCGTTACCGGATAAAAGTCGATACGCACCGTACTGCAACCCGTCTCCCGAATTGGTAATTCCTTCATAACTACCATATATCGCTCCGGAGCCGGTTCCACTCAACAGATTATAGTTTCCATAATATGAGTTAGTGCCACTTCCGGTCACCGTATTGAACTGCCCGAATCTGATGCCGCTTCCGGATCCTCGCACGTTGTTATAGTCGCCATATGTTCGGCTCGCTCCATTGTCAAGGACATCATTGTAATTTCCAATGGTGAACGCCCCTGTATTGGTAGTGGTATTCGTAATAAATGTATTCACTCCATACATTAAGGTTCCCTGGGAGCCGGAATTAGTGAATAAGCCCGTAATGGGTTTATCCGAGCGCACTGTAAGGCGAGCGCTACTATTATCGGTTCCCCCTATGGTAACATCTTCGGAGGTACCATCCACCGGACTCAAATAGGTTCCATTATCGGTCCATTCAGAACCACTTCCGGTGGCTATGGCCACCCAGGAGGGGCCACTATTGTCCCAATAGTAAAAACCTTTTGAGGGTGTTCCGCTTCCCGTAACGTAGATCATCATTCCGTCCTGATTAGCGCCAGGACTGGTCGCCGGGAATTCATCCACTTTCGGAATTAACAGGCCATCGTTACTGCCAGGGGTTGCCTGGTTACTGGATCGTATATCTAATTGTGCATTTGGGGCTGTCGTGCCTATTCCCACCTGCGCGAAACACGTAGATCCAAGCAAGAATAGCAGAAGAAGTTGAAGGGTCTTCATGACAACTGGTTTTAGGTTATGAGGCAAATGTAAATTGCTGCAATTCAGAGCTGTGACTCTAATTCGTCAATAACCGACTCAAATTTGCCATCCCGCTGTTTTCAAGGGTTTTTTACTATTTTTATCTCATGCGATTCGCAAAACCGCCATGTTTTTACACAATCCTTGTTGGGGCGCTCCTGGTATCGGTTTCCTTTCTAAGAGGTCAGGAGATTAACATGGATAATTATGTAGAGCGCTTTAATGAGGCTAAGCAATATATTTCTGAAGAAAAGTTTGAGTTAGGTACGCAACTGCATTTTGACCTCATTAGCTTCCTGGACGATAATCAGCAGTCTTTTGCCGATTCCCTGGACGTTTGGTATTCCAAAAACTACTACGGACTCTGTAATATTTATCTGTTCCAGGAATTCGAGAAAAGCTTGCGGTATGCCGATTCAGCGATTGCCGCAGCCGATCGCACCACCGATCCGGCATTGAAGCAACGTGCCTATTCCATTAAGTACTACTGCCTCTATGATGTTGATGGTTATGAGCAGGATTTGAACGAGATTGCAGATGCCTGTATCCAATATTCGGAGGAGGCTCAAAATGACGAGATGCTGGCGGAGTCTCTGATGCATAAATGCAACGCTCTGGTTGTTCTGGGACGGGGCGAAAGTTCGTTCGAGTACTGCGAAAGGGCGGAAGCCATCTTCAACACGATCGTCGACGAACAATACCTGTCCTCCGTATACAACAACATTGCGAACGTGTATATAAAAGGAGGTTTTATCGAAAGGGCTTTAGATCTCTACTATAAATCCCATGAGTATTCTGTGACGCATTCCGACACCAGAAACATAGCCACCTCTGCCCGAAACATTGCCGAAAAGAATGAAATACTGGGGAATTATAAGCTCTCGGCGGAATACTATCGCATTTTTGGGGACAGCATAGAAAGCCATTTATCGAAACTGATCAATTCAAACTTTTCAGAAGCTGAAGCCAAGTACGAGACGCAGCGAAAGGACAAGGAGATTGCACAACAGCAACTGGAAATAGCCCGGCAAAAGAACACCCGGAACCTATGGATTGGTGGAAGTCTCATTGCCTTTTTAGGCGGTTTTATCTTTTTCCAACGGCGAAGCGCGTCCCAGAAGCGCAAGAAGATACAGGCGGAATCTGACTTACAGAAAGAACAGGAAATCAATGAAATGCGCTCCAAGTTTCTCGGAAATATTGCGCATGAAATTCGTACCCCACTTACACTTATCACCGGAAATCTCAGTTTGGCATTGGAGAACTTCGAAGATCCGGAAAAAGCTGAGAACAATATTCGAACTGCCCTGTCCAATAGCCAACGCGTTACCAGCGACGCCAATGAGATACTGGAATTACTGAAATTTGAAAAGAAGAAAACTACGGTGAACAGGATGCCCGTGGACATTGATACTATCTTACGTCGAATGGTATTTGCCTTCCGGTCGTTGGCTGAAATGAAGCATATCGATCTTGAGTACGACTCACAAATTCCTGATAACTATCACACTGAGACTGATCCCGACAAACTTGAAAAGATTGTAAACAACCTGATGTCCAATGCCATAAAGTACTCTCCTTCCGGTAAAGAGGTTATGGTTAATGCCGTTGTGAACGATGATGAGTTGGAGGTTCGGGTAACCGATTACGGTGAAGGAATCCATTTCGATGAAACCGAAAAGATCTTTGAACGGTTCTATCAGTCCAGGGATGGACAGGCCATTGGAGGTATCGGTATCGGGCTTTCCCTCTCACGGGAATTGGCCATACTGCTAGGAGGTTCCCTGCGCGT
>CAZTLE010000163.1:0-9369 GCA_964614415.1 uncultured Aureitalea sp.
AACCACCTCCACCAGAAGGTCAACCGCCAACTCCTCAACAGGTTCGCATTTACCCCCATCAAACTCCTCGATAATCACCTGAGGTTGCCCTCTCTGGAACTCATAGCCTTCCCGGCGCATGGTTTCAATAAGCACGGAAAGGTGCAGTACACCGCGCCCAAATACCATGAACTTGTCTGCACTATCGGTTTCCTCTACCCGCAACGCAAGATTCTTTTCAAGTTCTTTCTCCAGACGTTCTTTGATATGTCGGGACGTTACGAACTTACCATCTTTCCCGAAGAAAGGAGAGTCATTGATGGTAAATAGCATACTCATGGTAGGTTCGTCTATGGCAATGGTCGGCATGGCTTCGGGTGTTTCAAAGTCCGCCACAGTATCTCCAATTTCGAAACCTTCCAGTCCAACCAATGCGCAAATATCTCCGGCATGTATTTCAGTAACTTTCTTTCGCCCTAAACCTTCAAACGTATGCAGTTCTTTTATACGGGTCTTGTGAATCGAACCATCCCTTTTCACCAGGGAAACCTTCTCGCCTTCCTTGAGTACGCCCCGTTGCAGCCTACCAATCGCAATACGCCCGGTAAAAGAAGAGTAATCGAGAGAAGTGATGAGCATCTGGGTATTCCCTTCGGTCACTTTTGGCGATGGAATGTGTTCCATAACCATCTCAAGCAAGGGTTCTATGGAATCGGTGGGAGCCTTCCAGTCTTCACTCATCCAGTTGTGCTTGGCCGAACCGTATACTACCGGAAAGTCCAATTGCCACTCTTCGGCACCCAACTCGAACATAAGGTCGAACACGGCTTCGTATACCTCTTCAGGGGTGCAATTCTCCTTATCCACTTTATTAATGACCACACAGGGTTTCAACCCAAGTGAAATGGCTTTCTGCAATACAAATCGGGTTTGCGGCATAGGGCCTTCAAAAGCATCAACGAGCAACAGTACTCCATCGGCCATATTCAACACACGTTCCACCTCACCTCCAAAGTCGGCGTGGCCCGGAGTGTCGATAATGTTGATCTTGGTTCCTTTGTATTGAACAGACACGTTCTTGGAAGTAATTGTAATCCCCCGCTCCCGTTCCAGATCGTTGTTGTCGAGAATCAGCTCACCGGTCTTTTCATTTTCTCTGAACAGACTGCAATGGTGTAAGATCTTATCCACCAGGGTGGTCTTCCCGTGATCCACGTGTGCAATAATGGCAATGTTTCTAATATCCATAGGTCCCTTCTTTAAGGCGGCGCAAAAGTACTGCTAATTCCCCGAAGTTTAGTCGTTAGGAGCATTTATATT
Organism: uncultured Aureitalea sp.; assembly: GCA_964614415.1. GTDB lineage: Bacteria > Bacteroidota > Bacteroidia > Flavobacteriales > Flavobacteriaceae > CAZTLE01. Next base: position 1,300 of record CAZTLE010000163.1, read on the forward strand.
TTCGGGCGCGAATTATTCGGCAGGCAGGGCGCGCGGAAAGAATACGTGCCGAAATTGCTATCTTTGCCATCTCTAAAGAGATTCTATGAAACTTCAGAATATTGCGAAACTAAAGCACACAAACTCCAATAATTTCTTTTTACTGGCAGGTCCGTGTGCTATTGAAAGCGAGGATATGGCTCTTCGTATTGCCGAAGAGGTTGTTTCGATTACCGATTCTTTAGCCATCCCTTATGTTTTTAAGGGAAGCTTTAAGAAGGCCAATCGGAGTCGTATCGATAGTTTTACCGGAATTGGAGACGAAAAAGCGCTGACGATACTTCGGAAAGTGTCCGAGACCTTCGACGTCCCAACAGTTACCGATATTCATGAAGTTGAAGACGCCGCTTTTGCCGCTCAATATGTGGACGTCCTGCAAATCCCGGCTTTTCTGGTGCGCCAGACCGACCTCGTGGTAGCCGCGGCCAAAACGGGTAAGGTGGTGAACCTGAAGAAAGGGCAATTCATGAGTCCGGAAAGTATGAAACACGCCGTGAAAAAGGTTACCGACAGCGGAAATGAGCAGGTGATGATCACCGACAGAGGAACCATGTTCGGATATCAGGATATGGTGGTTGACTTCCGTGGAATTCCTACCATGCAACAATTTGCACCTACGGTACTGGATGTTACCCACAGTTTACAACAACCTAATCAGAGTAGTGGTGTAACGGGTGGGCGTCCCGAAATGATCGCTACTATGGCCCGTGCGGGTATCGCTGCCGGAGCGGATGGTCTGTTCATAGAAACCCACTTCGACCCGGCCAACGCAAAAAGTGATGGTGCAAATATGCTGGATTTATCACTGCTGAAAAAACTACTGACCGATCTAACGGCCATTCGAACAACCGTAAATCAACTGTAAAATTTCTTATCCTTTACGCTGTAAGCGTCCTGAAGTACTTCGATAACTATGGGCTCGTTTATCTCTTCCAACGTTCTAAACCGAAGGGAACGCATATACTTCCGGCCTTCCGTGATCATATGTTCCAGGTGCACCGATAGGTGCGCAGCGTTCCAAAAGCCCAGGTCCACATAGCCCTTGGTACAATTGAGGTAGCAAAACGGCGTTTTACCGATATAATAGAACGGAATCTTATACTTGTAAAGCATCTCTGCGTCGGGCACCGTATGTTCGATAAGCAATTGAAGATGGAGAAGTATAGCTCGAAATGGCTCCTCCTGATCAAGGATGTATTGTTCTGCTGGATTCATGCTCAAAAATGAGTATCTTTAAGTTATGCGTAAAAGCTTGTTGCTCATATTATCTCTATTAATGTATGGGGCCTACGGTCAGACCTATGAGGTCGTTGACAATAAAGTTCGCAATTATCCTGCATTTCAGGACATAAATACTCTGGTAATACGTGTTTCCAATGACTTTTCTTCTGAAGAAGAACGCGTTAGAGCGTTTTATACATGGATCACTCATAATGTCTATTATAATCATCCGGCCGCCATGGCGATACGCAATGGCGTGCAGCGACGTACGCAAATCGTCAATGCTTCATCCCATGGACAAAAGAACAGGGCGCGGCAGTTAGCCGAAACTGCCTTCCAGACCAAGGTGGCCCTTTGTGGGGGATTAAGTCAGTTGTTTGCAGAACTATGCAGTAGGACCGGAATCGATGCCAGGGTGGTCTACGGGGTCTCCAGGATTGATGTTTCGGAGATCAATGAAGTGCGTAATCTAAAGGATCACGCTTGGAATGCTGTTTATGTAAACGACGAATGGAAGTTGTTGGACATTACGTGGTCCACTGGGAGACGAGATCGAACCACCGGCAAATGGATACGAAAAGTTGACGACTATTATTTTTTCACCCCGCCCCATATTTTTAATGCCACACATTATCCCGAATGTTCTTTTTGGCAACTCACGGAGAAGGCAAAGAGTTTACAGGACTTCTTCAATACCCCTATGCTCTACCGTGAATATTTTGAAAGCGGTATTGATCTGAGAGAGTTTGAAAAGGGCCTCATCGAGCTTCCGCCGGATGTCCGTAAACTCAGCATTTCATTTCATCGAAATCCTTCCAAAAGACCTGAACTGTACTACAAGTTTGCCGGGGAGCGCTACCTGAAACAAGTTCGTGTTAAAAAGGACGCTCACAATCAATACACGGCCGTGGTTCCCCTGGGTAAGCGTCGTGATAATATTCTCACAATCTATCTGAAGAACAAGCCCCTAATGGGATTTAAAGTAGGGAAATAAGCAAAGAAAAAAAGGTTGCCCGAAAACGAACAACCTTACAACATAATCGCTTTTATTAACTCCCCAATTAATTAAGCATTGTAAAGATGCAACCTAATCGAACACGAATCAATAGGAATTTTCCGGTTTTTAATGAGGGTTTTTCCGGTTTCAGGATGTCCTCCGGTGGATTCGAAGACTCATTTACCCTCATTTCATAAAATTTTCCAAAACTTTTCATTTTCCTTGCTCATAGTCCGTTTTTTATTTTACTTTGAAAAACAAAGTACTTTAAAATGAGCGAGCAAGACTATCTTAAGGACATTAGCGAGATTAAGAATCTGATGAACCGATCGTCCCGGTTTATCTCATTAAGCGGGCTTTCCGGTATCATGGCAGGCATATATGCACTAATCGGTGCGGCGGTTGCTTATTGGTTGGTAAGTACTACAGGTAGAGAGTATTTGATACTGGACGGAAAAGTATTCCGACTTATACTCCTCGATTTGTTCCTCATTGCGTTTCTAAGTGTTATTACTGCATTCTTTCTCACCTCCCGAAAGGCTAAAAAGAACGGTGAAAAGATATGGGACGCCTCTTCCCGGCGGCTGATCATCAACTTCCTTGTTCCATTGGTCGTGGGCGGGGCCTATATTCTTATTATACTGAACCAGCAGAAGTACGGTCAAACAGGGGCCCTAATGCTCATATTTTATGGGTTGGCCCTGGTGAATGCCGCCAAATATAGCATTGGAAACATACGGTATTTAGGATATATTGAAATACTTTTGGGACTTATTTGTGCGATCTTTCCCGGCTATGGATTCTGGTTATGGGTCATCGGATTCGGGGTAATGCACATTATTTACGGCAGTCTCATATACATTCAGGAATCCAAACAGTAAGTGGGAATTATTGACGACATAAATAAACTATTTGACCACCGCATTCGCCTGGGTATCATGTCCATCCTGGCGGTCAATGAAGATGCCGATTTTAACAGGCTCAAGGAGCTATTGGAAGTGACCGATGGGAACCTGGCCAGTCACCTGAAGGCACTCGAACAGGCAAATTATATCAACGTGGAGAAATCATTCATCGGTCGAAAACCCAATACGCGCTACAGTGCTACCCGCCTGGGAAAAGCCGAGTTTAAGAAACATATAGAAGCATTGGAAAAGCTCATTCGAAAGGGCTAATATATTTTTTTGATTATTTACTTTGAATTTCAAAGTACTTTTAATATGAAATTACGAAAACAACTTATCGTCTGGTTATTTGAGATGTCACAACGGGTATACACGCGTTACTTCAAATTCAATCGCCCCTGGGGTATTGGCCGAAAAGACCTTGTTCGCTACCCCGAGGAATCCTTTGGATTTGCACTGGGATCTTTCCTGTACAGCAATGGTTTCGACCTCATTCCCAAGGTAGAACGGCACGATGCCTATCACGTGATCACGGGCTTTACAAGTCGCGTACAGGACGAGATCGCGCTACAATACCTATGCTTCGGCAATGGCAAGCGAAGCCTTTACCTTTTCGGTGTGGTTATTGTGGGCACACTATTGCTCCCTGAGTACATTCGGTATTATCTCCGGGCGTTCCGAATCGGAACCAAAGCACACCCCTTTCACTCCCTTCCTTTTCAGAAGCTATTACATATTTCTCTGAATGAACTGCGCGCTATTGTATTCACTTCAGAAATAAGGCATGAACTAGAACATTTTCAGGCACGTCCTGATCAATTACCCATAATTAACACATAAATCTATCATCATGGAACAAAAACGAAGCAAATTTGGAAACTGGTTGCGCAATTCGATCACAGCACGTATGCTGGTCGTTGGACTATTGTTATTGGTATTACTAATCCCGCTGGAGTTCGTAAAACGACTTATCCAGGAGCGGGCCTACCGACAAGAAGAAGTGGTTCGGGAGATAAATGACAAATGGGGTAATGAGATTACCGTTTCAGGTCCCATCCTTAAAATACCATACAAGGTAATCACCGAAGAACGCATTTTCGACGAAAAAGCCAAAGCGTACTTCACTCGGGAAAAGGTGAACATAAAGAATGCATATTTCTTCCCTGATGAGCTGGACATTGACGCCAATGTAACTACAAAACCGCTCAACCGCAGCATCTATGAATCCGTGGTATATACTTCTGAAATGGACTTTACCGGTCACTTTAACGATATCACCTTTGCGGATACGGATATTTCCGAAGAACTTGTGCTTTGGGAAAAGGCTACGATCCTGATAAAAACTTCAAACACCAAAGGGATAAAGAATACCCTAGAAGTTACCCTGGCCGAAGAAACTCTGGCAATGACAGGACAATACGATCAAAATTATCTAAGCACGATTCAGAGTACCCCGATAACAGGTTTGAAGGAAAAAGTCACCGGTACGATTCCCTTCAGCTTCCGACTAAAAATTAACGGAAGTGAAAGTCTCCGGTTCATTCCCATAGGTAAACAGACTACGGCTTCCATGAGTTCCAACTGGCATTCTCCAAGCTTTGACGGACAGTTCCTTCCCGACGATGAATCACGGGATATCAGCTCCGATGGATTCAAAGCTGCCTGGAGCATTCCACAGATCAGCAGACGATTCGAGCAAACTTTCTTTGGGCACCTGCCGAATTTGGATGAATTCGCATTTGGAACCAAATTCATAATTCCGGTCGACGAATACCAAAAGAGTGAGCGCTCCGCGAAATACGGCTTTATGGTCATAGGACTTACGCTGTTGGTCTTCCTGCTCATCCAACTGGCAAGTCGCATCTACATACATCCGTTCCAGTATATTATGATTGGATTGGCACTCGTTATGTTCTATACATTGCTCATTTCGATTTCAGAACATAGTACTTTTCTTAAAGCCTATGCCATTGCCGGAGGCTCTGTGCTATTGCTTATAACGCTCTACTCCCAGGCCATTTTGAGAGGATTTCGATTCCCACTTTTGGTCTGTGCCTCACTGGGTTCGATCTATGGTTTTATCTATGTGATCATTCAACTGGAGAACTATGCGTTACTCGTAGGAAGTATTGGACTCTTTGTTATCCTGGCCATTATCATGTTCGCTTCGAGAAAAATCGATTGGGGGGGCGAAGCGTAAACATGAAAGTGATGAAAGTGTCAAGACGGTATTTGATTTGGTTCATTTCCATCCTTGCGATGGAAATAGCCATTGCCGTGTTTCACTTTCATCCGTTTATAAGAGGGTTCGTGGGTGACGTGCTAATTGTTCCCATGCTCTATGTGTTCCTGCGAGCCTTCTTCCCTTTATCCAAAACAAGCGCCGCACTGATCGCCTGGATATTCGCCTGTACCATAGAATTCATTCAATGGCTCGAAATCACCGAAAAACTCGACATACGCGGTAGGCTCATTGACCTCACCCTGGGAAACACCTTCGATCCCTGGGATCTATTGGCATACTCGCTTGGGTATGTGCTCATACTACTAACGGAAATGGCATTCAACAGAATAAAAAATGATGCTTAAACAACTGCTTCGACGATGGCCGGTGTTCATTACCTTGTCACTGTGCGTAGCATTTAGCCTTGCACTTCTAATGTGCCGGTTAAAATTCACACAGTCGTTTCAATACCTGTTCCTGGTATGGAATATTTTCCTCGCGGGAATTCCTTACTTACTGTCCTCTTACCTCAAGATTCAGGGAGGATCCATCCAGAAACTTACAATTCTCGGTGGTATTTGGTTGCTCTTTTTACCAAATGCGCCCTATATAATAACAGATTTCATTCACCTCCGTTACGCCGGTGATTCAGCAATATGGATGGACATTATTATCCTGTTCTCATTTGCCGCATCCGGGTTGTTCCTTTATCTGGTGTCACTAGCCGACATGCAGAAGATTTTCACCACATACTTCGGAGGAAAAATCTCCCGGATGATTATAACCTCGGTTCCATTTCTTTGTGGCTTTGGAATTTACCTCGGAAGGGTATTGCGCTGGAATTCCTGGGACATCCTCGGAAATCCGGGGGAGTTATTAGTCAGTATAGCAAATATCCTCCTGAATCCAGGGGCTCATTCTGAAGCCTGGTTCATTACATTCGGCTTTGGACTCTTTTTGACCCTGGCCCTATGGGTTTTCAAGCAATTGACAGCTCGAATTCAGACATTGCCGATAAAACAGAATTAGGTTTGAAGTTTTAAATTTTGAGTTTTGAATACTTAATACTGGGTACTGGATACTGGCATTTTAAATTTTGAGATGGGAATCCTGGGTCTTGAGTCTTGAGTCTTGAGTCTTGTATCAGACCAAAGCTACTCTTAACCAACTCTCACTACTCATTACTCAATACTCACTACTGAATACTGAAAATTTGGAATTTTAAAATTACTCTTTCCCATCCACGTAGTCCTGCAAATAGGCAAAACGCGGGGTAAGGGTTCCTTCGGAAGTTGTGATTCGGGCGCGTTCCAGAATTCCATCCCGGTCGCCATTAAAAAAAGCGGGGATAACGTGTTCCATAAACATATCTCCGAAACCTTCACTGGCGTCTTTAGGAAGTTCACATGGAAGGTTGTCAACCGCCATTACGGTAATTGCTCCGGGAGCATTAAACGATACCTCCGTCTCTGAATCCGGATCGTATCCGTAGAAGGGATCGGCGATTGTCGAAGCCCTAAGAGTACTGGCCACGGGGCCATCAATATCACAGGAAATGTCAGCCACAAGGTTGATTGTGAAATCTGGATTCTTAGCGTCCTCTCTGGTGAACAGATAGGGAGCGCCGTCACCATAAAAATGGCCTGCAATGAACATATCACTTACTCGGGCGTATTGCATGAAATCGCTCTCATGTCCGGACGGATCATCGTAGAATGCGAACTTATCCATAGGCTGACCATCGCTGCGCTTCACATATTCGGTTACATCGATAAGACAGTATACTGGTTCATCGAAAGACTGCGTGAGATATTCGGGGTCGGTCACCTCACGAATCTTCAGGTGATCCAAAATCTCTTTGGCGCCCCGGGTAACTTTTCCGGTACCGGAAAGTATGATCCGCAAGCCTGTGGGAAGTGCAATGGTGTCTAGTTGGGCTTTAACCGCTTTCAGGTCGGGCAGGGTCTCTACTTTGGGCAGTTCAAAAAGACCATCGCGCAGTCCAAGAGCCCTAAAGCCGTTATAGGCTCCCACCAAACCGGCGTAATAACCGAAGCCTATGAGTCGGGCATTGTTTTCTCTAACGATAGTTTCGTGATCGTAGAGTTCAATTTTCTTGTCAAGAACTGCCTTCAGCAACTTTCGGTTATAGGGCTGTTTCTTGATCGTATGACTGAAGAAAAAGTACTTTTTATTCGGAACTAGGGCATCCACCGGTACTTCCTTCACGCCGAGCATTACATCAGCATCTGAAACGTCCTCCAATACGTTGCATCCAGCCTTCGCATAAGCATCATCACCAAATACGCGTATGTCTGAAGTTTCCACCACCATTTTGGCTTCCGGAAATTCATTTATGACTTCCTGACACTTGTCGGGTGAAAAAACGACACGTCTGTCGGGCGGATTCTTGCGTTCTTTAATGAGGGCAAAGGTTACGGGCATATTGGAATACTTTTTGAAGGTAGTAATAGCCCGCAAAGATACCAATTTTGGTGTATCTTTGTAGGCTCGCAACACGCGGGAACGTTCTTATTTTATGGGGCCGACTGGTTTTGACAGCGGGTTAAACGGTACGGTAAGCATGTCGAGCGCTGGAACACAGCTCGTTAATCTCATGATTCAACTTTTTTAAACGGCGATAATAACTACGCCCTAGCTGCATAATCTGAATTATAGTAGGA
>CAZTLE010000164.1:0-9254 GCA_964614415.1 uncultured Aureitalea sp.
CCGTTGAGATTCGTCAGCAATACGTGGATCATATCACACGTATGCTTCAGTTCCTGGGTGATTCCGAAGAGGAAGCCCACAAACAGGCAGAGGATATCCTTGCATTCGAAACACGCCTGGCTACCCCAAGACTGGACAAAGTGGCGAGCCGTGATTTCAGAAACTACAATAATCCTCGCTCTATGGATGACTTGCAGGAAGCCTACGGGTCCATTTCGTGGAGAGAAGCACTTACCGACTTAGGAATTTCCACATTACCGGATACGTTGTTGGTTATGCAACCTGCCTATATGGATGAGATGCAGACCATCTTTAGTGAAGGAAATCTTGACATGTGGAAAACAGCCATGCGTTGGGCTACACTTAATAGTGCAGCAGGTGCTTTGTCTACGGACATCGAAACAGCCAACTGGGAATTCTACAGCAAGACCCTGCGCGGAGCAAAAGCGCAAAGACCTGCCGACGAACGCGCGCTTGCCACAGTAAACGGTACAGTAGGGGAAGCTGTTGGAAAGCTGTATGTGGATGAAATGTTCCCTCCTGAAGCCAAAGCCAAAGCCGAGGATATGATCGCCAATGTGATCGACGCATTTAAAGAGCGTATTCAGGTGTTGGATTGGATGAGCGATAGCACCAAGACAAAGGCCATTGAAAAACTGAACAAGTTTACCGTTAAGATTGGATACCCGGACAAGTGGAAAGACTATTCTTCCATGGAAGTTAAAGAAGGGAATAGCTACTATGATAATATGATCGCGGTAGGTAAATGGGGTCTTGAGGACAACTTGAAGAAAATTGGTAAGCCGGTAGATCGCACCGAGTGGGGGATGTCTCCACAAACCGTGAATGCTTACTTCCAGCCGTTCAACAATGAAATCGTATTCCCTGCGGCTATCCTTCAACCTCCTTTCTACGACTATCTGGCCGATGAGGCGGTGAACTACGGAGGAATTGGTGCCGTGATCGGACATGAGATTTCGCACGCCTTCGATGATAGCGGTTCCCGTTTTGACGGTGATGGTAACCTTGTGAACTGGTGGACTGAGTCCGATTTGGAGAAATTCACCACACGTGGAAACGCATTGGCCGATCAGTACAGTCAGATTGAAGTATTGGACAGCGTGTTCATCAATGGTAAGTTCACCCTTGGTGAGAACATCGGTGATCTGGGAGGACTCTTAGGAGCCTACGACGGACTGCAAAAGTTCTTTGAGGAGAATGGTCGTCCTGACGATATCGACGGATTTACACCGGAGCAGCGTTTCTTTATGAGTTGGGCCACTGTTTGGCGTACCAAGCAACGCGATGAAGCATTGCGCACACAAATTCAAACCGATCCGCACTCTCCGGGTCGATACAGAGCTACACAACCGCTTCTAAACATCGATGCCTTCTATGAGGCTTTCGATATCCAGGAAGGAGATCCTATGTATCTTCCGCCGGAAGAGCGGGTTCGCATCTGGTAAAACACATTGAAAAGTGGGCCGACGGCCCACTTTTTTTATAAAGGTCCGTGCTTAAACCGGTAGTTGAGTATGGTGCTTAGGTGTTGGGAATCTACCTGCTTGTAGACCTCATCGGGGGCATCATATGAGAAATGAGGTGGGACGAGGTTGAGTTGGCGGGCGACCTTTTGATAATAATCCGCCTTGGAAGGATGGTCCGGAATAACCGCATTAAATATGTGTCCGAAAGCATCCTGTCTAATAATTTCCGAAAGAATGGCGATGCAATCCTCTCTGTGAATCAAATTCACGGGAGCGTTCCCTCCGCTCAGGTTTTCTCTCCCCGCAAGGTATCGCACCGGCTGTCGACTTCCACCAAAAAGACCTCCAAAGCGCACAATGGTCGTGTCAAACCCTTCGTAATTGAAGTACAATTGTTCTACCTGGAACAGCTGTTTGCCGGCCTGGGTGGCAGGTTGGGGTTTCACTTTTTCGGTTACGGTTCCCTGAGCGTCATCGTAGACTGAGGTACTGCTCACCAGGATTACTTTTTTTATGGAAGCTGCATCAATAGCCTCCAGCAAATAGGTCATTTTTAAGACGTAGTCCGAGCCTGAGTGACGCCGAAGCCCCGGAGGGATCATAACAATGAGCGTATTCAATCCTGAGAGGAAATCGGTCACCTCACCTTGTAAACCGTTTTCAGTAAGAAGAAGGTAATAAGTATCAAACCCATGTTTGTTAAGCTCGGCCACCTTTTCATGGCTTGTGACGGTTCCTTTTATGGTATATCCGAGCGTAGCAAGGTGATGGGCCAGGGGCTGCCCCAGCCATCCCATACCTGCTATGCCTATGGTCCTACTCATTTACAATGGGAATACTGTCATTAATAGGTCTCGGGATATCATCCACGGAAAATGTTCGCTTTACGGCAACGGCATCGGTCACAATGAAGGGCTTGGGCATGGTATTGGCAGGCCGCTGATTGATGGAGAACTGTGAATTCGTCAGCAGATCGAACGAATATTCCACCGCGGTGAATGTTACCGGAGTATCCTTCTCAATCGAATAGGAGACCTCCAGGGAATCATTATCAGCAACCAGGTAGCGAAGAAGACCATTGCTTATGCGCTTAGAGTAGATCTTACCGGTGCTGTCCTGAGGAACCGACTTTCCGTTCCAGGCCAGGGAACTGAAGACAATGTCTTTGTCGGCATACATACTTAGCTGATTGATGTTTCGCCTCGGAAGCAAAGTGAAAACAACATGCCTTAGGTCGTTCACCACCGTATCCCGTTCCATTCTAAGATCGAACGGAGTGATATCCTTAACCGGAGTCCGGGTTGCATAACTATATCCGGTACTGTATTTACTTCCCGAAGGATTATCAACGTATTTGGAAGCCTCTTCAGGCGTCTCACCCAAATATCCCCGGGTCCAGTCATCAAGGACGTCATCATAAGTAACCCAGAAGGATTCGTTCGCGTCGGAATCAAGGTAATAGATCAGGCTGTTTGGCTTCTGACGCTCATCGGTGAAATTACTTTTGAAATGTGCGCTTATCAAAAACACCAGCGCGAACAGAAAACTCAGAATCGATAGTGTTTTCTTCGATTTATAAAAACCGAACACGGGCAGCATCAATCCGAATAGTAATACCGTAAAAAGACAGCTGGCAACAAGCATTTCCAGTCCCAGTCCGACCGGGAAGAATTGTACCAGGGGTGAAAAAATGAACAAGGCAGGAACCGAAAGCAGGGTAAGCAACAGCAAGCTTGGTTTTTGTTGGCGAATTAGCACCCAAAGGGAAACAAGTCCAAAGAAGACCGGTATAACGAAGTATGCCGCTCCTTTTAGGTAGAGGTAGACCGAAGTGTTGATTACTATCCAGAAAAATAAAGGGGCTATAAAGTGACTTGCCGTATGCTCCGCTTTACTGAACTTTCGGTAGCACCAGAACAAAACTCCCAGCGAGAGAAATACGAACGCAGCAATGTACTGATGTCCGTTGTAGGTAAAACCGTGTTGGATCTCATCGTAGCCGGGATAGAGGGTCAGGAGCAGCTTCCAGCCGCCATATCCAGCCAGGCTTGCCACAACCAGCGATATGAGGAAGGGAACAAACCCTTTACCAATTTCTTTACCCTTAAGTCTTTTTTGTTTGATCCCATAGCCAAGCAACAGTAAAAATAACAGCACTGCAACCAGCAACATGGGTAATATCCATGAAAACGGATAAATGATCATGTTTACGAACGGAAAATTGACGTACACATAATCTTCTTCGGAAGTGAGGCTCGACAGATCGGCATCGGCAAAGTAGTGCAATAAAGGGAGCAAATAACTGCCTTGATGTTGCAACGTATTGCGATCCAGGTTCTCGAAATTGTCATTGGCCGTATGGTAATCGAAATGATCGTCAATAAAGGCAAAGAAGAACCCGTCAATATCTCCGTCTTCCCGGAAAATGGTCGAATCGGTGTCATTGGGTAGCATTTTGTAGATGCTGTACATGAGAGAAGAGGCCACCGGGTGTTTTGGGTTGGCTTCTTTGAAGGCTTTTATAAGATTGGCGTTACCATGGTTGGTTTCCACGATCGCATTACTGGGGCCTCCACTACCTCGTGCCTCAAAGTTAAGAGTGAGTCCCACGTCCTTCGCCCAGGGATGTTCATTCACGAAAAGCTCCGCTCCGTCAAGTCCGATCTCCTCGGCATCCGTGAACAAAACGATGATGTCATTGGCAGGTGTTTTGCCACTGGCTTTGTATGCCCGAAGCGACTCGAGGATAGTAACACAGCCACTTCCGGCATCACTGGCTCCATACGAAGGCACCAGGGCACTATCGTAGTGCGATAGTAACAGGAGGGCCTTTCCGTTACCCGTACCTTTCCAACGTCCCATTACGTTCTTTGGCTTGTCCAGACCACCGGAATTTGGTGTTAGGTTAAAGCCTTCCTGTTCCTGGGTTTCCAATCCCAGGTTTTGTAGTTCGGCCAGAAGGAATTGGCGTACTCGTTCATGCTCTTTGGATCCGTGATAATGAGGGGCTTTTGATATCTCTTTCAGGGTGACCAGGGCGCGTTCGGTGGAGAACTCCGTTTCAGGGAGTGCTGCCGGGGTACCCTTGCGGGGCATCAGGCTGTAAAAACTGTAATAAACGAGGCCCAGAACCAGTAAAAAGGAGAGGAAAGCGTATCGTTGTTGCATGCGTTTATGTTAGTTTTTTTAAATGTACGACATTATGTGGAAAAAGTTGGATTCGTTCATATCGCGAGCAGAAGTATGATCAGAATTGACTATATTTAAAGGACACTAAAAACCTGACCGTATGGGAATTAAAAGTTTTATGGGAAAAAGAGCGAAGCCGCAAAAAGGGGCTTCGGAGCAAATCCGGGTATCGGATTATATGACGACGAACCTTATCAAATTCCGTCCGGATCAGTCGGTATTGGACGTGATGAATCAGCTTATTAAATACAAAATTTCCGGAGGGCCCGTGGTGAATGAAGAGAATGAACTTGTGGGTGTTATTTCCGAAGGGGATTGTATGAAGCAGATAAGTGTAAGCCGCTACTACAATCAACCCATGGAGGATGTAAAAGTGGAGGATCACATGGCCAGAGATGTGGAAACCATAGACGGTGATATGAATGTATTTGACGCTGCCGACAAATTCCTCAAGTCAAAGCGCCGGCGATTTCCTATTGTTCAGGAAGGCAAGCTGGTCGGCCAGATAAGTCAGAAAGATGTCCTCAAGGCAGCCCTTAGACTGAAGGGCCAGAGCTGGCGATAAAATAGTGTTTCAGGTTTCCTGGTTCGGTGTGGTGGCTTCCTTGCTATCGGTAATGAGTAGTTTTTGTTTGGCCGTACCGGATAGCGCCAATATCTTCGAATAGGAGTATCCTTCAATAGGTTCTGAAATCGATTTCCACTGGGCGATCCCTTTTACAGCAATTACCTCATCCAATTCGATAATACCTTCCCGGTATCGAATCTTTTTATTGAATCCCAGGATACCGGTGCTCGTTTTCCCATGTAGTTCCAGATAATTATCAAGTTTAGCACTGGGGTCATTCATAAAACCTGAATCCTGTCGATGATCCTTTTCGAGGTATACCCGTCGCTCAGAAGTGGATAGTTCTGCCTTGATCATGGCCATCTCTCCATTCACTTCCAGGAAGAAGTCCTGGTATTTCTTATCGTTGATCATGGTATGCCAACTCTTATCGCCCTTGCGCTCCACCAGTACTTCATAGTAGATGCACTTTCGTCCGCTAAGGGGAGCAGTGAGAGGTTGCCCGGCATGCTTTGCCTTTCCCACCAGTTTCACATAACTACCGTTTTGAGCCCTGTGGATGGGAATTGCCTTCGATTTTCGCAATCCCCGCAGTATGCGGCTTTTATTACTGAAGTAGTACAGGATGTAGGCGAAAGCAAGAATGGCGACTATCACCAGGCCAAATACAAGACCTTCATTGGAGGCCAGAAAGAAATGCTGCATATTACAGGTCTTTTTACAAGTAAATAGAGATCATTCTCGATCTAATGGACTGAACATTTTGCTCTTTGCGCGGTAAAGGTCCGAAATAATTAATTTGTTGTTTGCCGAGCCAACTAGCTTCAGTGATTTATTCGAAGTCTCACCGGTCGATCCTTCCTGAGCTTCCCATTGGGCAATCCCTTTAACAACAATACGCTCGTTTTCCGCTATAATTCCTTCCAAAAAACGGTAGTTGACCTTGTCTTCCCACCATTGCGATGTAACTGTCGAAATACCGTGTTTGCCAAGAAATCGCTCCATCTCAATGGAGGTTTTCTTTCTACTGTTCGTCCCAACTCTATAGTCTGTTGTAAGCTGTACAATTCTTGAACTTTCAAAGTCACTAGCGGGGACATAGGCTCGTTGATCCGTAACTTGTATTATGAAATCGACCCCCTTCGTTTCGCTTACCAATTCCTCCCATTGAGAATTCTTACCGCTTGATCGTGCCTCAGCGATAACCTGGTACCAGAGACACTCACGGCCGCTTATCGGAGCGCGTAATTTGTTTTCTTTTGAATAGGCATCACCTACGAGCTTTACGTATTCTCCGTCCATAACATCAGGTATTAGTCGGGCCTTTCCTCTTCTAAGTTCTCGAAGCATTCTTTGTTCTTTTGTAAAGAAATAGGACAGACCAATGCCTATACAGATTACAATTAGAATTGAGAAAAAAAGATAGGGATTTGGCATTTGGAATCTGTCTGGAAGGGCTACATATCTTTTTTTACAAGCAAATAGAAATCATTGTCCAGCGGGAGGTATCCCTGATCGTACACATAAAAATAGACGGAACCCGCTTTGGTGGTGTAGATACTCGTGAAATAATCAAAGCTGAACCCCTGCTGTAGCAGGCGATCCTTGGTGACTTTGGTCTTTTCCCTGGAGTTTAATGCCTCCAAAATCCGATAGTTCTTCCGCAGTCGGTTGTTAATATTGCGAACCAGGTTCTTACTGTCCTTGTTCAGGGCATTGTTGTGTGCATTGCGACAGGCATCGCTGCAGAATTTTTTATCGGCGCGCCCAATGATCTTATTTCCGCATTCCGGACAAACTCGCTCCATAACTCAAAGATACTTTATTCTTCCGTGGCGGGATCGGAGTTGTTAGATATGTTAAATCGATAAATGGCTTCTATTCTGAAAAAAACGGCTCCGTTCATTTCGGGGTTCAGGCGGGTTCTATCGTCTCCAAACCGAAAGGCGGACAACCCCAGGCCATAGGTGTCCCCATCGGTATATACTTCATAATCACTGCTTGAATACCCGGCTTTGGCCCTGACTAGGACACTTTGCTCAAGCAGGCCCATTTGTACATAGGCAGCAAATTCAAGCGCTCCCTGCTGAACATACCGGTCTGGCTGCCCATCCTGACGCAGGTTGTAACCGCGTCCAATTCCGAAGTAATCCAGTCCGATGGTCGGGCCTCCCAGTTTATAGCTCACGTCGGCCGAAATGGGCAGGGACATGTCCATTTCGAAGCGTTCGTTCGGGCTCAGGTAGTACCACCCGAAAATGGGGGTCCCAAAGAAGGCAAAGGCTTCCGTAGAACCGTAAAATCCAAAACGATATGTAAGATTCTCCCGCTTCTTGAGCGTGGCAACGGCAAAACCTCCAAGGAAAAAGTCTTCAGATTCAATACCTGAATAGTTTGACGCCAGTTTCGGCAGAAGCACAATCGTGCTGCTCCATCTGTCCGAATATGTGGTCGACAGTCCCAGTTTCAGCAGCGTGCTATGGAGGTGGGTGATTGCCTGGTTCGGGAACAAAGCTAGATTGCTGTGATTGTATTCAAATCCCGTGATAAACACCTGTTTTTCCGAAAGCGGAACAGGGATGGTGAGCGAGGCATCGAACGTGGCAATATCGGTAGTCGCCGTGCTCCCTTCAAAACCGGTATTACTGGTTTGTCCGTAGCCTATTCTCAGCAGATCGACATAATTCTGACCGGCCATGGGCATGGAACAAAACAACAGAACGATTAGAAATCTATTCAAGGGTTGAGGTTGGTTTGTGATAAAGATAGAATAATTTAAATATTAGAAGTTTCAATGCTTAAGGATTGGGAGATGGGGTGATTTAAAGATTCCTTCACGTTTGTAGCCCTCTCAGAGTGGTCTTTTTCTTCAAAATTTCTTACTTTCGCAGACTTATTGAACGGAACTGGATCATGAGTGCGAAATTCAAAGAATACAAGGGATTAGACCTCCCAAAGCTGGCAGAAGACGTATTGGATTTTTGGAAATCTGAAAACATCTTCGAGAAGAGTATTTCCAGCCGGGAAGGGAGCCCTCCTTTTGTGTTTTTTGAAGGACCACCGTCGGCCAACGGATTGCCGGGGATCCATCACGTGATGGCCCGGGCCATCAAGGACATTTTTTGTCGTTACAAAACCCAAAAAGGATATAAAGTAGACCGCAAAGCAGGTTGGGATACTCACGGACTGCCCATCGAATTGGGGGTAGAGAAAGAACTGGGTATCACCAAGGAGGATATCGGTAAGAAGATATCGGTCGAAGAGTATAATGAAGCCTGCCGAAAGGCCGTAATGCGGTATACGGATGTTTGGAACAAACTCACCGAACGCTCCGGCTACTGGGTGGATATGGACGATCCGTATGTGACCTTCGAGCCGAAGTACATGGAAACCGTATGGTGGTTGCTCAAACAGATCTACGACAAAGGCCTGTTGTACAAGGGATACACCATCCAACCGTATTCTCCGAAAGCGGGAACGGGGTTGAGCTCGCATGAGTTAAATCAGCCGGGCACCTATCAGGATGTTACGGATACCACCGTAGTGGCACAGTTTAAGGCTGTCACAGACACCCTTCCGGACTTCCTGAAAGATGTGGACGGAGACATCCATTTCCTGGCATGGACGACCACGCCATGGACACTTCCGTCCAATACGGCGCTGACAGTAGGGCCTAAGATCGATTATATTTTAGTTAAAACCATTAATCAGTATACTTCCAAGGAGACTTATGTAATTCTTGCTAAGCAACGATTTGCTTCTTACTTTACGTTCCATGGTTCCGAGAGGTCTCCACTCAGTGTTGGCGATGGTAGCGAGATGGGTGAAAATGCAAGACTAGTAGCGAAGACTGGAAAAATCAATCACTACGAAATTATTTCAGAATTTAAGGGAAAAGACCTTGTTGGCATCCGCTACGAGCAATTGCTACCCTATACCCTGCCTTTTGATAATCCTGAAAATGCCTTCCGCGTAATCTCCGGGGATTTTGTGACTACCGAAGACGGTAC
>CAZTLE010000165.1:0-9097 GCA_964614415.1 uncultured Aureitalea sp.
TCCAATCTTGAATTATCCGAGGCACGAGCAGCATCTGTGATGGCCGCACTAATTGATATGGGAATTGATGCCTCACGACTAACGGCAACCGGCGTTGGAGAAACAACGCCCCTCGAAGACAACGGTACCCCCGAAGGTCGGGCCATAAATCGAAGAGTAGAATTTGTAGTTAAATAGTTCGAAGCCTATAATGGCATTTGGATTAAGGTTGGAAGAGTGGTCTCTGCTGAGATCACTCTTTTTTGTACTTCAGAAACCATCGGTAGACGTCCGCATGGGTGTAGAAGTCAGTCCAGGCGTCGTGGCTGTCACTTACCGTAGAGGTGAAGATGTGGTCTTCAGATTTGTAATCAGCTTCTTCCAAGGTAGCCGTCCGTTGAAAGGAGATGTTCTTATATCCGTTCAACCTCCTTACAATGTCCCTTGAACGCGTATAGCTTACGGTTCGATCACCCGTATTATGAGTTACCCAGATAGGCAAGGTTGCCAGGCGGTTGTAATTATCGATACCGTGACTTCCGCCGCAAATAGGAGCTACGGCCGCAAAGACATCATTCATTCGGCAGGCAAGCCCCCAGGAGCCATGGCCACCGCGACTCAAGCCTGTGAGGTAAATACGGTTCATATCAATGGAGAATTCGGTTTCCACTTCTTTTAAGATCATACGCATTGCCTCTTCATTTTGATAGAATTGTCCTTGTTCGATATGAGGCATGATCACCACAAAAGTGTCTAAAAGGAGTTCGTTCAATTCGGAATTCGAAGTTCCGTTGTCGGCCAGCAGCTTCGGCAATGCCCAATTCAGAATCTTTTCTACCTCTCCGCCCACACCGAGACCGCCTTGCAAGAAGACAATGACCGGATATCCTTCGCGGTTGATATTCTCCTTTTTAGGAACGTAGAGGTTGTAGCCGTCAATGGCACCCGGATAGTTTTTCTCGACGAGATAGAAGTTGCCCCGGTCATGTGAATTGGACGTTTCCTGGGCCCAACTAAGGGAAACCAGTGCAGTGATTAGAAGAAAAGAGAACAGCGTTTTTGAGGTCGGGCGAACGTGTGGCATAATTAAAAACGGGTTAGAGTCTACATTTAAATGAGATAACGTTGCAATTTCAATTTTTGTATTTTAGATGTATGCCCGTATGGTTAAATGTGGTACTTATCGTTTTCGCTATCTATATAGTGATAAGCGTACTGTTGTATTATTTGCAGGACTATTTTCTGTTTAAACCGGAGAAATTACCCAAGGAATTTCAGTTCTACTACGAAAATCAAAAAGCCGAAGAATACAATGTCGAGACAAGGGATGGAGCAGTGATCAACGGACTCCATTTCAGCGTGGAAAACCCACGGGGTGTGGTATTGTATCTTAAAGGGAATTCAAAAAGCATAAAAGGCTGGGGGAAGTTTGCTGTCGATTTTACACGGCACGGCTATGATGTGGTCATGGTCGATTATCGCGGCTTCGGAAAAAGTACAGGCCGTCGTAGTCAAAAGGCCTTAAAACATGACCTTCAGTATATCTATAACAAGATACGCGAGCGGGTACGGGAAGACTATATCATCTTGTACGGACGTTCCCTGGGTTCCGGATTTGCGACAAAACTGGCTTCGACCAACAACCCGAAGATGCTGATTTTAGATGCGCCGTATTACAGTCTTACTAAGGTCACCCACCGGTATATGCCGTTCATGCCTCTGTCGCTCATCATAAAATACCCCATGCCCACCTATAAATGGCTGAAGTATGTAAAGTGTCCGGTGCATATTATACATGGTACCAGGGACAAACTCATCCCATTTAAGTCCAGCGTAAAACTATCACAGATCAACCCGGATATCACACGTTTGTATCCGGTGATAGGAGGAGGGCACAAGAACCTGAATACCTTCGAGTCCTACCATCACATGTTGGGCGAGATTGTTAATTCCAAAAAGAAAGAACTCGATCCCGAAACCACCAGTATGCACGTAAAACATACGAGCCGTGCCCAGTAAAGGAAGGAACAAAAGGTTACTTGGATATATTATCTTTGTAGCTCTATTTGTAGTTGCTATGCTGTATTTCCTTCAGGAGAAATTTATTTTTTTACCCACCAAATTAGAACGGGACTATACCTACGAATTCACCCAACCTTTTGAGGAGCTTTTTTTGACGACGGCTGATGGAGCCGAGCTCAACGGTATTCATTTCACATTGGACAATCCCAAAGGGATTATCGTCTACTATCATGGAAATGCCGGCGATCTGGCACGCTGGGGTGAAATTGGAAGTTACTTCTTACAGTTTGGTTATGAGGTGCTTATAATGGACTACCGAACCTATGGAAAGAGTACCGGAACCCTAAGCGAGGAGGCTTTATTACAAGATGCAGTGCTGTTTTATGAAAAGGCTAAGGCCACATTTTCGGAAGAAGAGATCATCATCTATGGGCGCTCATTAGGGACCAGTATGGCCTCTTACGTCGCCGCTCACAACAGTCCGTCAAAACTGATTTTGGAAACACCATTTTACAGCCTGGAAGACCTCGTAGGCGAGCGCTTTCCGTATATACCACTTAAATCCCTACTGCGTTATAAATTCCGGACCAACGACTTTCTAAGTGATGTTTCCTGTCCGGTGACCATTGTTCATGGAACCGAAGACAGCATAGTTCCATATGAATCGGGAGAGAAGCTCTTCAAGACCCTGCCGGGGAAGCAGGGGACACTGATCACTGTACCGGGAGGAGAGCATAATGATCTTATTAACTTCCGGGAATACCGGGAAGCCATTCAAACGCTACTATTATAGGAGCGGGACTTAATTGTCCTTTTTCTTTCGGAGTTTGGCCATACCCTTGCTTCGTTTTTCAAGGCGCTTTCTGTTCTCTTCCATGGCCTGGAGCTGCTTCTTTTTTAATTCCTCCAATGCCTGGCGCTCTTTTTCGGCGCGCTCTTTTTCGGCTGCTTTCGAAGCTGCTAATTCAGCTTCCTGCTTTTTCTTTTTGGCTTCGACCAGGGCTGCATTTTCAGCGTCGGAAACACTCTCGTCTACGACGACTGCCTTCGATTCATCCTTGTCAGAAATCAATTCGACCGACTGGTTCACCTCGTCATTACCCTCTACCTTGAGAACGTCCTTTTCTTTAACCGTTTCTTCAACGACTTTGGTTTCTACTTTGTCGCCGGTTCGAACAACGGTTTTCTTAACAACGGTCTCCGTTACGACACCCTCATTTTCCTGAGCCAGGGTGGTGCCTCCAAGGAGAAGAAGCATTACAAATACAGAAGTAAAGTTTTTCATAATACTGATAATTAATTAGTTAAGTCCGATTTCGAGACTTGGGAGGTGGAATAAAAGTACAAAATCCTGCCGTCATTTCCTCGTCTGCCCGGTAGAACTATTTTATGGCACTGTTGGGTCGATATTTTTCCCTGAAACAGTATCTTTGCCGCTGTTAAAAATGTAACGTAAAACATCTGTATGAAAGCCGGGATCGTAGGATTACCCAATGTTGGAAAATCAACACTGTTTAATTGCCTCTCCAATGCAAAGGCACAGAGCGCCAATTTTCCCTTCTGTACCATTGAGCCAAACATAGGGGTTGTCAATGTGCCGGACAGTCGCTTGCTAAAGCTGGAGGAACTTGTAAAACCCCAGCGTGTTATCCCGGCAACCGTGGAGATCGTGGATATTGCGGGACTCGTTAAAGGAGCCAGTAAGGGCGAAGGCCTTGGGAATCAGTTTCTGGGGAATATCCGTGAAACGGATGCCATTCTGCATGTACTTAGATGTTTTGACAACGATAATATTGTGCATGTTGATGGTAGTGTGGACCCGGTTCGAGACAAAGAGACTATCGATATCGAACTGCAGTTGAAAGACCTGGAGACCACCGAAAAGCGTCTGGAGAAGGTGAAGCGAGCGGCTAAGACCGGAAATAAAGAGGCGCAAAAAGAAGAGGAGGCATTGCTAAAGATCAAACAAGGTTTGGAGCAAGGTCTGTCTGTAAGAGCTATAACCGTTACAGAGGCCGAACGGGATGAATATATCAACCGGATGCAGTACATTACAGACAAGCCTGTTATGTATGTGTGTAATGTCGATGAATCTGCTGCAGCTTCAGGGAATGAGTACGTTTCCCGAGTTAAAGAGGCCGTGGCTCAGGAGAATGCCGAAGTTCTTGTTCTGGCTGTCGGTACGGAAGCCGATATCACCGAACTAGATACCTACGAAGAGCGCCAGATGTTTCTGGAAGACTTAGGATTGGATGAGCCTGGTTCCGCCAAACTCATTCGCGGAGCCTATAAGTTACTCGACCTGCAAACCTATTTCACAGCCGGAGAAAAAGAAGTACGCGCGTGGACAATTCCCATCGGAGCTACGGCACCTCAGGCAGCGGGAGTTATTCATACCGATTTCGAGACCGGATTTATTCGTGCCGAGGTCATCAAATATGACGACTATGTATCCTATGGGAGCGAAGCCAAAGTACGCGAGGCCGGGAAACTGGGTGTAGAAGGAAAGGAATACATTGTCAAGGATGGCGACGTTATGCATTTTAGGTTTAATGTCTAACCTTCTTTATCTTGCGGGGCACTAACCAAAGCCGTTGCCCTTGTTTCGCAATACGAGAGTTTTTCTCATACTGTCTTATGTCATCGCCTTGCTTTCGGTGCTTGCCAGCCTGGAGAACCCTTTCTTTTGGGACACCGTGCAATTGGGCTCCAAACATGCCACCTTCTTTTATTCCTCGGGATTTTCCGAGCTTATGTTACCGGACGAGATTGACAGCGGTCACATCCCGACTTTTGGCGGCTATATAGCTTTTTTATGGACGCTTTTTGGGCGTACCCTGGCAGTAAGCCACCTGGCCATGCTACCCTTTGTAATCGGGATTGTTTTCCAACTTCATAAATTGGTACATCGCTATATACCGACCGAATTTGCGGGACTGGTGGTATTCCTGCTACTGTTTGATCCCACCTTACAAAGTCAAATGACCCTGATTTCCCCGGACGTACCTCTGGTATTTTTCTTTCTGATGGGCACCAATGCAGTACTGTCCAATAAACGTATTTGGATCGCTGTTGCTGTTATTCTGCTGTTTCTTACCAGTATGAGGGGTATGATGGTGAGCCTGTGTTTGCTGGCCCTGGATCTGTACCGCAATGTGGATTACTCGATATGCCGTGCGAACACCTTACGCTCATGGTTTTCCAAAGTACCCACATATCTTCCCGCATTGCTGATCTTCCTGGCATATAATTATTGGCACTACGAGACCAAGGGATGGATCGGATTTCATGAAGATTCTCCCTGGAAGGCGAGTTTTGAAGCCACCGATGCCAAGGGAGCATTGCGAAACGTGGGAATCCTGGGTTGGCGATTGCTCGATTTCGGACGGGTGATCATCTGGGCGATACTGATATTTTTGGTGGTCAGAAAAGGTAAGTCCCTCCTGAAAAAAACAAGTACCCGCCCGTGGCTTTTCCTTACGGCGGTGCTCATCGTGTTGCTTCCTATGAATATGATCTGGGCCAAGGGGCTTATAGGACATCGTTATTTATTACCTGTTTATCTCGCTGTGGCAATACTATGCGCGGCCTGGCTGTTTTCAGGAGTTATTTCCAATCTCCTTCGGAATGCCTTGTTGGGAGCGTGGTTTATTATTATGGCCACAGGTAACTTATGGGTGTACCCCGAAGATATTGCCCAGGGATGGGATGCTACCCTGGCACACAGACCTTACTTTTCATTGAGAGAAGAAGCAAAGTCGTATATAACTTCAGAAAATATCCCGCCCTCCGAGGTAGGGACATTCTTCCCAAATGCGAGTTCCTTTGACATTATCGATCTCGACGGTGACACCCGGAGTTATGTGAACTTTTCCGGGACCGAGCCCTATGTGTTCTACTCCAATGTGTACAACCTTAACGATGCCGATCTGTCCCTTTTGAAAACGCGGTATGCCGAGGTAAAACGATTTTCGGACAATAAAATCTATGTAGCGATACTCGAACGGTCGGACGGGCTATAGTTCTTTGAAGGAGTCTGCCATGGTATGGAATGTATTTCGGTGGCGATTCATTCTGTCACCCGAAGTCCAGGTAGCGATCATATACAAATGGGAATCCCCCTCGACAAACGTTAGTATATAACCCACTTCAAACGCAAAATTGTCTAACGTTGCGTGAAATTCGATACGCCGGGCGTCGAGGTCACCTACTGTGATTGCCTCCATTTCTGACTGATAAGCTACTTTATTCGTATTCTCTATAAAGTTATCCGCTTGAGCGATGCTGTAGTTATCCAGTACGGAAAGCGAATCTTCATAGATTCCCAGGTCCTGGAATGTTTCAACGAAATCCGTTTTATTATCGTCGATAACGACCACAAAAGCCTGTTTGGGTTCACTTTCAAACTGCATTGAAGCCTCGTAGTTTAAGTCAGTGGCCGACTTCATGTACTTCGGAACATCCATTTGATACAGTTCGGAAACCGATGCGGTAGTATAGTCCTCAGGCCCAAGTTGATCGGAGCCACCGGTTCCAAGACAGGATACAAAGAACAGGGAACAAAAAGCGCTAAGAAACAGAGTAAAAGTGGCTTTCATGGTTGGTTGGATTGGAAAGACAAGTTACTATTTTAATTATAGTGCCAAATGTCTGCGTTTTCAGGAATTTTTTCTTAACAATTCCTACAGGATTTTGTTAATTACTTTCGCTTGGTTTGGTTTCTATTTTTAGGGTGAAATTTTATCTTTAGCCCTTGTACACCCTGCATTTATGGCAAAAACACAATATACCGAAGAGAACATACGCTCGCTGGATTGGAAGGAACACATCAGAATGCGGCCGGGTATGTATATTGGAAAACTGGGTGACGGTTCTTCCCCGGATGACGGGATCTATATTTTGCTGAAAGAGGTGATCGATAATTGTATCGATGAGTTTGTCATGGGAGCCGGAAAAACAATTGAGATTCGAATACGCGATAAAGAAGTGCGCGTTCGTGATTTCGGAAGAGGAATTCCACTGGGAAAGGTAGTCGATGTTGTCTCCAAGATGAACACCGGAGGTAAGTACGATACGCGTGCCTTTAAAAAGTCCGTGGGACTTAACGGGGTGGGGACCAAAGCGGTGAATGCCCTGTCCACCTATTTCAAAGTGGAATCGGTTCGTGACAACAAGATGAAGACCGCCGAATTCGCCCTGGGAGAACTTACCAGCGATCCGGGTATTGAAGAAAGTACCAAACGCAAGGGAACCCTGGTGGCCTTTGTGCCCGATGAGAGCATCTTCAAGAACTATAAATACCGACCGGAGTATGTAGTTCGGATGTTGAAGAACTACGTTTACCTTAACCCGGGACTTACCATAGATTTCAACGGAGAGAAGTTTCGTTCTGAAAACGGACTGAAGGATCTGTTGGAAGATAACCTGTCTCAGGAAGAAATGCTGTATCCCATAGTCCATTTGCGAGGGGATGATATTGAAGTGGCTTTAACCCACCACCGTTCCCAGTATAGTGAAGAATATCACAGCTTTGTAAACGGCCAGCACACCACTCAGGGAGGAACGCACCAGGCAGCTTTTAGGGAGAGCATTGTTAAAACAATTCGTGAGTTCTACGGAAAGAATTACGATGCCAGTGACGTACGGAAATCCATCGTGGCGGCCATTAGTATCAAGGTAATGGAGCCTGTTTTTGAGAGTCAGACAAAGACCAAGCTCGGTTCTACCGAAATGGGGGGCGGACTCCCAACGGTGCGTACTTACATTAACGACTTTGTAAAGACCCAACTCGATAACTTCCTGCATAAGAACCCGGAAATTGCAGAGAAGATTCAGAAGAAGATCATTCAGGCAGAGAAGGAGCGGAAGGAGTTGAGCGGAATTCGAAAGCTGGCCCGTGAGCGTGCCAAAAAAGCGAGCCTGCATAACAAGAAATTACGGGATTGCCGGGTACACCTCGGTGACATGAAGAACGATCGTAGGCTGGAAACGACCTTGTTCATTACGGAGGGAGATTCGGCGAGTGGAAGTATTACCAAGAGCCGGGATGTCAATACCCAGGCGGTATTCTCATTACGAGGTAAACCGTTGAATACCTACGGAATGACGAAGAAGATCGTCTACGAGAATGAGGAATTCAATCTCCTGCAGGCCGCGCTGAACATAGAGGATTCCCTGGAGGACCTGAGATATAACAATATTGTGATTGCAACGGATGCCGATGTGGACGGAATGCACATCCGATTGCTGCTGATCACATTTTTCCTTCAGTTCTTTCCGGAACTTATCAAGGAAGGACACTTGTACATATTGCAAACACCCCTGTTCCGTGTTCGGAACAAGAAGGAAACGATTTATTGCTATTCCGAAGAAGAGCGTATAAATGCCATAGAGAAATTGAAACCCAAGCCGGAAATCACACGATTTAAGGGATTGGGAGAGATCTCACCGGATGAATTCAAGCATTTTATCGGTGGTGACATGCGACTGGATCCCATTATGCTGGATAAGGCCATGAGCATTGAGGAACTGCTTTCCTTCTATATGGGGAAAAACACGCCCGATCGGCAGGAATTTATTATTGAGAACCTGAAGGTGGAACTGGATGAGGTAGAAGATGCCTGATTCATTGAAGTGCGATTGCCACAGGGAATAAAAATTTGGATTTTGATCAATGAGTGAAGAACTCGATACGAACGAAGAAGAACTGCTACCTGAGGAAGAGGAAATACATTCTTCCGAAGATACCATAACACGTGTTACCGGGATGTACCGGGACTGGTTCCTGGATTACGCCTCTTACGTGATCCTGGAACGGGCCGTACCTGCCATTGAGGACGGTTTTAAGCCCGTACAGCGTCGTATCATGCATTCGCTTAAGGAATTGGACGACGGCCGCTACAACAAAGTGGCGAACATCGTTGGGCATACCATGCAATACCACCCGCATGGAGATGCCAGTATCGCCGATGCCATGGTGCAAATAGGGCAGAAGGACCTGCTTATCGATACCCAGGGAAACTGGGGGAATATCCTTACCGGGGATCGCGCTGCAGCCTCCCGTTACATTGAAGCACGTCTTTCGAAGTTTGCCCTG